>DAOMSB010000046.1:0-20601 GCA_035446145.1 Promineifilum sp. (SeqCode)
CACCGAGGTTTCGCGCGAATGTGGCGTAGCGCATCGACTCCTCGATGAAGAGGCCAGAGATCAGGACGGCGATGAGGAATAGCCCAAACCAGCGCAAGGGCCGAGTGACAACCAGCCGCAAGTCCTGGAGATGAACAGTTTTTATGGAAGCGATGCCGAAGAGGATCGGCCAGATAAATTGCTCGACGCCCAACGCCCACCAAACCGGCAACATCAGAATCGCCAGCTTGATATCCGTCAATGGCTGCGTATCTACGAACGGGATGACCAAACGAGAGGGGGATGAAGCGTTGGCCGATGATTGTTGCGTCAGGGACATATTGATCCGACTTGCGACCAGAGACGGCCGCGCCTTGGCTAGCGATGACTGCTCAACATTTACCGGGCAGGCTTGTACTCCCTGGAGTGTCGGCTTTTTTGTTCCAGCACCTGCTGGATATATCCTTCGACCACATCCATCCGATGATCAAAACTATGGGCTTCCGCAGCCGCAATACGTTTGGCACGATACGCTTCAGGTTCATGAACCACTTCTGCGATTGCTTCAATGAAAGCTTCAGGGGTTTCACGTATATAAAAGAGGTCAGAGTAATCGTGTAATGTTGTGAGTCCCGAGACGATGGTGGGTTTGCCGGTGGCCAGACATTCGTAAAGCTTGGCCGGCATGACGCTGGCGTTATGGGCTGAATGGACATAGGGTAGCAACAACACATCCACATCACGTAATAATTCGGGTAGTTGATGATGTGGCACGGGGCCGACCACTTCAGTTTTGTCTGAGAAACCATTAAGGGTGGTGCGCAGTGGCCCAATCAACCGCAGCGGATATTGGTGGCTTACCATCCGTAACAAATCGATATCAGTGCTGAGGCTGATGGAGCCGAAATAGGCACATAATGGCCGGCTTGGTAGCGGTCCTGGATCATTTCGTGCCCTGGAAAATAGAGCAATATCAACATCTGGAGGTAGTTGCACGACGGTTTTATTCATGCTCGACACACGGACAACATTCGCCCGAGAGTCAGCCCACACCATATCAACGGCTCCAGCCAAACTGCGCTCGAAGTCATGAATTGGCATGTAGGGATCATTGGCCCAGTCATTGACGCAGTCGTAGAAGCTGGCATCAGGTTCCAGACTGTTCATCAATTCCAGCGAAGCCGGTATGGGCAGATCGTTGATCACAATGAGCGGTCGTTGAATTGATTCCTTCAGTTTGTCTTCAAGGCCTGGCAAAAAAAGACGCCGGTTAACCCATCGCGTCAATGTCCCGGTGTCGGGCAACATACGTGGTGAGACAAGCTCGACGCCGGGAATCAGAGGCTGCCGGCAAATCCCGGCGGCTTCGCTTTGCCCTGTCAGACGTCCCCAAACCCGGCCAAATTCATTGATTCGTGGCCAGCGCTTGGGCAACGGCTCAATGAAGTAAACCTGGTAGCCACGTTCGGCCAACCCTCTGGCCAGGTTTTGCTGATTCTGCCACGTGAAATGCCAGTGGACCATTGATATGAGTATGACGGTTCCCTTCATAAAGCTCAACCCAAGCGGCCGGATATCAAATCGGCTTGGCTATTGTATCCCTTACAGGTAATTATAGCGGCGCAACATGGGCCAGGTTAATGCAGTTACGACTGCCTTGTCGGCTTTCCCGAACTCCTGTTGCCAGGCGCTATCCATTTTCAACTTCACGCCTCCTTCCTGGAAACGCATCGGATTTCCGGCTAAGGCATGACTTTCTTTGGAAAATTGTATCTCTCCGTCATTAATGAAGCCAAGGTCGGACTCCGGTAGCTCGATAAAACGGGCGATGCGTTCGATGACTTCTAGTGGATTGGCGACCAATTCTTCATAACGCAGGCGGATGTATCCGTCGACCCGGCCACGGGCCATTTCCGTCATCTGATTGCGATAGATCCAGTCGAGGGCGGAATGTTGCGGTGAATACCGCCCTATGTAAGCAGTTTCATCAACGAGATCGGCCCGCACTTTTTCCCGTGTCCACGAGTAGGCCACAGCTCGACTGTCGCGCACCAGGTGCAGCACGCGCAGGCGCAAATCTGCCGTCTCGCGCAGGAGATAAAGTGTAGACATATCTTTTGAGGCGTCGACGATAGTATGGCTGCCGGTCAGATCGTGTATGGCGGTATAGATTTTTCGCAATGTGCCGGTATAGATGGCATGGTTGCGGATAAACTCGTCGCTGCCAAGTGATTTGTTGAGCATGCCTGGAATATAACGAATTCGGTCCACCTTGCGCTGGGCTGCGTACAGATCGGCAAAGCCCTCAGCGGTCAATGGAAATTGGGTTCGCGCCATCACCTCTTGCCAATAGGTGCATTCGCTGAGTATTTCACCGCACCCACATCGTTGAGCGGTTGGAGCGTGACGCCATGCGTGCCGCAATTCGCCGACGTTGACGACGCCATCCAGTTGGCCGAGGATTCGCTCCAGCAGGGTGCTGCCGCTGCGGCCGGCGCCGGCGATATAGAGAATGTTGATCATTTTGCCCTGACCCGTCGAAGGATCGATTCGACGAATGTGCGGTCTTCTGTGTCGAGGCCCAGCAGCAGAAGCAGACCATAAAAGCCTACGGCCGCCACCAGCGTTGTCACCAACAAATTGAGCGTCGATTCCAGCTGGAGCAGGCGTACTCCGACCAGCAGGGCGGCCGTCACCGCGGCAGCCAGCACACCTTTCAGGTAACGTCGATCGTAGGGCCAGATATGGTGGATGCGATGGACGACCACCAGCCCCAGCGCGAACAGCCCGCCAACGGTGACCGATGTCGCCACTGCCGCGCCATTCATTCCCCAGATTGGAATCAAAGTCAAGTTGAGCGCCAGATTGATCGCGAGGATTAACATGCTCAGCCGGAACCAGGCTGTCTGCCGGCCGGTCATGATGAGAATCGTCCCCGTCGCGCCGGTGGCGATATTGATGAACTGTCCGATGGTGAGGATAAACAGCGCCGTCGATCCGCGCGTGTACTCGCTGCCGAACAGGACGGTCATCACATCGCCGGCGGCAAAGAGGATCACCAGTACGACCGGGATGATGCAGTAAATACCCCATTTGGTATTCACCCGGAACAGTTCCTCCAATTGCTTCATGTCGCGCTTGTGATATTGCTCGGCGATCATCGGCATGAGGATCATGTTAAATGCATTGAGCACCAGGGCCATGATGACGGAGAGCTGTGCCGCCGCCTGATAGACGCCGACCTCCTCAGACGGCCAATAATAGCCCAGGAACAGGCGGTCGACGCGGCCGATGATGACTCCAAACATGCCCGCCAGCGCCGTAGGCAGCGAATAAGCCAGCAACGTTCGATTGGAGATGGCTGGCCGCGATGGGCCAGCAAATGCCGGCGCAAAAAGCCGCCAAAGAAAATAGAGCGACAGACCAAAGGCCAAGGCAAATGATGCCACGGTCGCCACGATTGCGCCCAGAAGATGCCAGCCCAGCAGATAGAGCACGATGAAGAGAATCAGATTGAGCGCTCCCTGGCCAATCTCTTCCGAAGCCACGGAGAAGATCATGCGCTGGGTGATACGCGTGGCGTTGGCGGCGACAAGCAACGCGCCCATAAACGGCAGCATGAGGGCGAAGACGCGAAACAGCGGCAGAAACTCCGGCTCCTTGAATATGCTCGCCGTCAGCCAGGGAGCCAGAAGGAGAAGAACGCCTGTGATGACCCAGCCGATAGCGAAGCTCAGCAGAACCGAACGGGTGAGGATGCTCCGCAGTGCCGGGTTGTCCTTGCGCCAAAAGGGCGTGCCGAAATGGACGACGCCGTTATGAAGGCCGAAGGGGGCCAGGATACCGACGATGCGCAGAAGATTCCAGCCAATGGCGTATAGCCCGAAGGCCTCCGGGCCAAGCAAGCGGGCCAGCGCGATCTGCTTGACGAAATCAAGGCCGCGACCCAGCCCGACACCGAACAACGAGATTCCGGCGCCGGTTGCCATGCGGTTGATGCTGGTGTCTGCGATCTCGTTTACCTCATCGGGAACGGGGGCCTGGCCCATGTTTGCATCAAGACCCATCGCCACCCGTTAGCTTGTCGAGTTGTTCCCGTGCCGCCCGATCGCCCGGATCGATGGTCAATACTTTCCGGAATAGCGGGATGGCCAATTCGGGATTGCCTGATTGGGCGTGAATCTGGGCGAGAAGCAGATAAGCCCATTTGGGTTTATCATTGTTTTGAATCGCCTTTTCCAGATAGGCGATTGCTGTTGGCGCGTCTGACTTCAATTGCCAGACCAGGCGGCCGCTATGGACATTGGCCCAATAGTTTCCGGGGTAATCGCCCGCCAAAGACTCATACTCATCGAGCGCGGCGCGATATTTGCCAAGGCGGTCCAACGCTTCAGCCTTGTTTGACCGGGCCTGGATGATGTCCTGTTGGTCGACAAATTCGTTCAGTTGGATGGCCTCGTCGAAACGAGCCAGTACCTCGTTCCAGTCGGTCGACGATTTGCGTTTCTCAAGCTCGCCGAGACGTGTCAGAATGTTGCTGCGGCCGAACTCGGTGTGGCGAGGGGCACTTAAAGCCTGGACATAATATGCTTTAGCTTCAGACTCGCCTTGCTCGGCCGATATGCGGGCCAGGCGGTAGTAGTGATCGCCGTTCTCCGGTTCCAGGAGGATGGCGACGCGATACCAATCCTGGGCTTTGGCCCACTGCCTTTGGGTTTCGGCTCTGGCTCCCCAATCCAGCAACTCCGCCCGGTAGTTATTGACGTGGAGATAGGCTGCGGCGACCTCATTCAGCTTCCCCTGTGTCATGCGCACCAGGGCAATGCCACGCCAGGCGATCTGTTCCTCGGGTGAAAGAGTTAAAACTCCCGTCAACTCGTGAGCCGAGTCTTCAAGAGCCACACTGTCGCCATAAGCCAAGGCTGTATTCAGGCGGATATTGGCGCCATTCTGGTATGCGAGAGAAATAATCCTCGCCCCGAACGCCACGATGAGCGAAGCCACCAGGATAGCTCCGCCTATCAGACGAACTGTATGGGTCGAGGTGTAAGGATTGGATCTCATGCCGACGGAACCCGGGCGGTGCCATGGCCGCTCGCCTGTAAGGACTATCGCCGCCACCAGGTATAGAGGATGGCCGCCAAGCCGGATAATATCATCCCAAACGCCGCCCCAGCCAGGGTAATCAGCACAAGGTTAACCGTTATCGGCATTTCAGGGACGGCGGCGCGGCTCACCTGACGAAAGCCGGTGGTGATGTCATTGGTGGTCAGACGCTCCTCGTCCAGCTTGCGGGCGAGCGTCTTGTACGTCTCCATCGCCAGATCGCGATTGGAGCTGAGCAACACGGATCGAGCGGTCAGAGATTCCTTCTCGCGTTGAAGTTCCAGAATTCGCGGCCCCAATGACACCAGCTGCTCGGCGATCCTCGGGCGCATCTCGGCGATCACGGCGTCGAGTGAACTAAGGAATTGGCCCGTATCCAGCGACGCGGCCCCTGTGGGGGCGGCCAACTGGATGGTGATCGGCAGTTGCTCTTGCAACTGGAAAACCCGCGACTGGAGCGCCAGTAACGTATATTCGCCCGCCACGCCTCCCGCACCGGTGGGCAGACTGGTTAGTTGCGCGCGCGCCGCCTGGACGTCGCTCTCCAGCATGGTAAGTGAATTATCGAGTTCCACATAGCGAACCTGCAGTGCGACCAGCGAGTCGAGTTCATTTGTAACCTGGGGAAGGGTGTTGATCGCCTGAAAGTCGATTAAAGCCTGATCGGTAGCGGTCAATCTTTGCGCCGCTTCCTGCAGTTGCACGGTGTAGAACTCGACCTGGCCACTACCGCGATTGGCATATATGTCGTTGGCCATCGTCACGAACACGTCGGCCCACTCATTGACCAGTCTGGCGCTCAGTACGGGATCTAGAGTGCGGGCGCGCAAGTAGAGCAGGTTGAGATCGCTGCCTGATTCGGCTGAAACGCGCTTCTTGAGATCAGTGACCGTGTCGATTCCTGTGTCGTCCAGCCGGAGCAACAACGCGCCCATCACCTCATCGCTCATGCTCAGCGCGGGCAAGGATTTGAGGATCGTGGTCTTGCTGGTGACGGATTCGAAGCGGGGATCGAATTGCACGGCCTGGGTCGGCTCCAGGAAGGCCACGATGGTGGTAGCCGGGTAGCTGTCCTGCCGGCTCACCCCGTAAAAGAGAGCCAGGCCTGCGCCAATAAGCGCGCATAGCGCGATCTGCCGCCAGTAACGAATCAGGCTATGGATGTAAGGTCGAAGATCGATTTCATCTTCCAAGTGTTACTCTCCCAAAATAACAGGTCGGAGTTTTCCGTCCTCATGAATCAATAATTCCTCGCGCGCGGAAAGGAGTGGCTTGGGCATCGAAAGGCTTCCGGTTGGATAGCAGGGTCCGGATAGTATATCGTATGATATGCTGTCGTATTGTGCCGGTGTCAGGCCGAAAGCCTCGGGCACGTGGTTGGCAGGCCGTGATTTGTCAATACCCCCGGATAAAACTCCTGCGCGTAATGAAAGATATCGGCCAGCGACAGCGTCTTCCACACCGGGCCTTTCAGATTGATCAGGTCGCTGCCGATGGCTTTCGTCAGGCGAACCTCGCCCAGCAACAGGCAATGCAGCACATCGGCTGTCAGGCCTACCTCGATCGTCGGCACTACGCCGGTTTGCCCGTAGGCCAGCTGCAGCGGCGCGCGGCGGGCGTCGATGGTGATCGACGCTGTCGGGTTGATACAGTTGAAGGTGATCGCCAGCGACGACTTCAGCAAGGCGTCGGCTGCCTTTGGGTCATGGGCTTCGATAATGCCGAACAGGGCCTGGAAGCATGAGTACAGTTGAGAGTCGCTGGCGTAGATAGACATTGGCGTGCATCCTGCGTTGAGGGGTTATTCCGGCGATTGTCCTTCCTCGGCGGCGGTCAGGCGTTGTTTCAGTTGCTCAGCCTGAAACTGGAGCGAGTAGGTGATCATATACCACACGCCCTTCCAGGTGTTGGGGTCCAGCAGGTCTTCGCGCGATGCTCCCTGAAACGTGCTCAATATCTGCTTGGCAAACTCGGGCGTAATGCGATCCAGGCCGGATTTGCCCATCTGCCAGAGACGGCCGGGCTGGATGGGTTCCGGCACGACGTGGTTGATCGTGTCGCTCACCTTGCCGCGCATCTGATCGGCCTGGAAGCGGGCGGAGTAGGTCATCATATAGGCCAGCCCTTTCCAGGTCTCCAGGTCGAGCAAGTCCTCGGCCGACATCCCCTGGAAATTGCGCAGCACGTCGAGCTGCATCTCCGGGGTGAGCTTGGCCACATTCTCGCGCACCATGGCCAGCAAGTGGGTCGGGGTGTACATCGCTTCGCCGGTGGCGGACCTGGTGTCGGCCTGCTGTTGCAGCTCGGCGACCCGCGTGTTGAGCTGGTCAACCATTGCCCGTAGCGATTCGACCTCGGCTTCCGGGCTGACGGATGCGGCCGTTCCGACTCGTGATGCCGGAGAGAAGGCTTCCATCCCCTGTTCGCGGAACTTGCGCAGCGCATAGCTGACCTGTCCCTCGGTGAGGCCGTGGGTGGCTGCGGCGGCGGCCTGCGTCTCGCCCGCCGCAATGGCCAGCAGCGCGCCAGCGCGTTGCCCGTCTATGTTTTGTTGCGTGGCCGCAATTATTTCGAGAGCCGCCTTATCGTTATCGGACAGGAGCGATTGGTTGACCATCATGGTTCCTCCCAAGGTTATTCGATATCTGACAGAATATCTCTCCATTATAACTAAAGAACGCGTAATGCGTCACTTTTGATCGAGCAAGACCCTGTCCTGGGGCCTTCACCTGATGATCATCTGACCGTGTTAAATTGCGGTGGATATGATCGCCCCTGCTTTGTTTGACAGCGCGACTGCGCATATGATACTATTCCTTATAATGCGCTGCGTCATGATGGGAGAGCGCTGTATACATTTCATAGGCTTATATTCCCATTGTTATCCTGAATTACCGGCCCCGGAGGAGTGCTTTCAATGACCGATCAGATCGAATTCACGGAGGAACAGACCGAAACGTCCGGCACGTTCCTTTCCGGCCTTCGCCGGGTCCTGATGGCCGGGATAGGCGCTGTGGTTCTGACCCAGGAACAGATTGAAGATTTCGTGAGCAAGCTGGTGGAGCGCGGCGAAATCGCCGATGGCGACGCTCGCAAGCTCGTGACCGATGTGCTGGATCGCCGTAAGAGCATCCTGCAGGGCGGCACGAAGAAGGCCGAAGAAGAATACGAGAAGCGGATCGAAGGCCTCCTGTCGCGAATGAACATCCCCACCAAGAACGAGATCGATTCCCTGAGCGATACGATCGCCAACCTGAACGATAAGGTCGATGAGCTGAACCGTCGGCGGGCCGGATAGATCTCGCTCCTGTTCGTGTTCCATCCGCGGCCGGCTCCCTGATTTTCGGTGGCCCGTTGATTCGTCGAGGGGTGGGTGCCATCGGGAGTCGCCCTGGGAAGATGGTGCTCGCGTTGGCAGTCATGCCATTACAGCTTATACTTCCCATCGACAATCGTCCATGGGACACTATTCGGACCAATCACATGCCCGTTATCAAGAGATATCCGAACCGCAAGCTATACGACACCGACGCCAAGCGTTACATCACGCTGAACGAGATCGCCGCGCTCATCCGTGCCGGAGAGGAAGTCGCGGTGATGGATCATGCGACCGACGAAGACCTGACGGCCGTGGTGCTGACCCAAATCATTTTTGAGCAGGAGAAGACCCAAAAGGGCTTTCTGCCCAAATCTGTGCTCACCAATCTGGTGCGGGCCGGAGGCGATACGTTGGGAACGTTGCGCCGGGGGTTGACGCTGCCTCTCGATCTGTGGCGGCATGCGGACGAGGAGATCGATCGGCGCGTGCAGGCGCTCATCGCGAAAGGGGATCTGGCGCGGGAAGAGGGCCAACGACTGCGCGACAAGCTCCTGTCGCCCATGTTCACCGCTCCCGACGCCGCTGCGCTGGATGACGAAGAGTTGCAACGCATCCTCGAGAACCACGATGTCCCGACCCGCCAGGAACTGGAGCGACTGCACACGCAGATAGAGGCGCTCTCGACCAAGCTGGAGTCCGTCCTGGCGCATGTGGATGATGGGGAGTCGCCGTCCTGATCCGCGGTCGAGCGTTCTCTTTTTTGTTGAATCACTCACTATTTGCCAGATGATCACCCTGAACGGCACCATCCAGCGCAAGTTCTATTTCCCGGCTGATCCCCTGACGACCCTCATCTATTTCAGCGATCTCAGTCGGGTCACTCATTTGTTGCCCCATATCGTGGTAGTCGAAGCTTATGCCGGCGACAAGGTACGGATTCGCTACCAGACGGTCGAATTGGGGGCGTATACTATCAATATCTTCTGCGATCTCGATAGCGTGGTTAACCTGGATAAAATGGAGATCACCATTGGCCCGTTAGAGGATTTCGAGCAGGTGACGCAGGAAGTGACGCTGAACTCGACGACAGGCTACGGTCATTATGCCAGCACGGCCAAGTTATCGCCCGAAGATGACGGTACGGCCATCGATTATTATTTCCATTTCAAGTCGGAACTGCTCCGTCCGCGGGGGCTGCGCATGATGCCCAAGCGCGTTGTCGATCGGATCGCGCATAGCATCTCGCTCGGCCGCGTCGAGGAAATCGCTGAAGGATTCATGGAGAACGCGCTGGATGCCTACTACGACTGGTATGCCGAGCAGCCGCGCGATTTGGTGCAGCAATGGCTGTCCACGCGCGAAGGCGATCTTGTGGCCGCGGAGCGCGACCGAAAGACGCTATAGAGGTTGCCGTCATGAGAATTGAGGGACACCAGACCTATGCCGCCGACCGTGAGATGTTGTGGTCGCTGCTCCACGACCCGAACGCGCTTGCTCGCGTGTTGCCTGGCTGTGAATCGCTGGAAACACGCGGGCCGCACGGGTTTTGGGGGATGTTTGTCGTGCGCATGGGCCAGACGATGGAGACATTCTCCGGCGTCCTGTCGTTGGAGCGGTCTGTTCCGCTGGAGTCCTGGGAGTTCACCGCCAGGGGGAATAACCTGGACGGGGCAATCGCCTGTCGCGGCCATGTGCTTTTGAGCGATGAAGGGCCGGGCCTCACAACCCTGACGTATGTGACCGACATCGAGGTTTCCGGCCGCCCTGCCCAATTGACCCAGCGCATGCTCCAGACTACGGCCCGCTCTTTCGCACGTCGCAGCCTCGAGGAGCTGCAGCAGCAGATCGACGCTCGCACGCGCGGCTATACCCCTGCCGTGAAGAGCGACGGGGTCACCCGCGGCGCATCTTCGCCTTTGGCGCTGGAGCGGCTCGTCTTGCGGCGGCGCCTAATCCTCATTGCTCTCGTGTTGCTGGCGGCGCTGTTCTTTTGGCGTCGGGCAGGCGATCGGCGGGAGCGCCTCGTTGCCGGGCAGCTCGCCGAACTGCTCGATGGGGCCGGTCTCGCTTCGTCTGTTCCCGCTGAACCGTCACCCGCCCTGTCGCGGGTTGCAGCCTGAAGCCGGCCGTGAGCGATCCCCGGCAACCCTCAACGACTGACCAAACGGCCGCCGGGCCGCTTGGCGTGCTCGATTCAGGCATTGGTGGTCTTTCCGTCCTCATCCATCTGCAAAGGCAACTGCCGGCCGAGCATGTGCTGTACTTTGCCGACCAGAGCCACATCCCCTATGGCCCGCGTCCGGCCGAGGTGATTCAGGCCTACACGGCCGGGATCACGCGCTTTCTGCTGCGGCAAGGAGCCAAGCTGATCGTCGTGGCCTGTAACACGGCCACCGCGGCCGCGCTCGATGCACTGCGCTCGACCTTCCCCGATGTGCCCTTTGTCGGCATGGAGCCGGCAGTCAAACCGGCCGCCCTGACCACCCGCAGCGGTAAGGTCGGCGTGTTGGCCACGCCCAGCACGTTCAACAGCAATCGGTATGCCGGTCTGATGGCCCGCTACGCGAGCGGCATCCAGGTGTACGAGGACCCTTGCTCCGGTCTGGTTCAGCTCATTGAAGCCGGAGCGCTGGACGCGCCGGAAACGCGCGCGCTCCTGGAGCGTGTGGTCTCGCCGATGCTGGATGCGGGCGTCGATACGCTGGTGCTGGGCTGCACCCACTACCCATTTATCAGGCCGTTGCTGGAAAGGATCATCGGCGAGGACATTGCCGTCATCGATCCGGCTCCGGCGGTTGCCCGTCACACGCGATTTGTGCTACAACAACACCGATTGATCGCCCCCGACGGGCAGGAAGGCGCGCTGCGATGCTTCACCAGCGGCGATCCGCGACAGATGGAAGCGTTTGCGGCCCCCGTTCTGGAGACCTCATGCGTGGCCGAAGCCGTTCAGTGGCATGACAACGAGATTCTGACTAACGCGCCGGACATATCCTAATCGAATGCGGCCCATGACCAGACGACCGAACTCCGCCCGCTGGCGCGCCATAGAAGCCCGATTGAGCCGGGAGAGTAATATCTGGATGGCGACGGTTCGCGGCGACGGCCGCCCCCATCTCGTGCCGATCTGGTATATCTGGCTTGAGGGCAAACTCTATATTTGCACCGGTCGCGAGACGCAAAAATACGCCAATCTGATCAATAACCAGAATATTTCGCTGGCCTTGCCGGATGCGCTCAATGTGGTGGTTATCGAAGGTGAAGCGCACACGGCCGACCGCAAGCTCATCGACCCGCTGGCCGAACATTTCTACCATAAATACGAGTGGGATTTCCGTTACGACGAGACAGCCGACTGGCGGCTTATCGAGATCACGCCGTTCAAGGTATTGGCCTGGGGCGACGGTTACGACTCGCAAGAGGGGACGCGCGTATTGTAGACAGAAAGAAGCGCCGTCGATTATGGGTGGTCAGGGTCTAACGTGAATCCAATTATCAGGCGCTATACTTCCATCATTGGCGGGGGATTCTTTGCGAATGATCCCCTGCAAAGTTTCTGAATAGAACCATACTTTATCGGTATATCATTCATGGATGATTTGGATGGCCACGAACGCCGGCGATAGCGGGTGGGTTTTGCGGTCACCTCATCAAGGACAATAGATAGATGCGATTCGATCGTTTCACGGAACGTGCCCAGGACGCCGCCACGCGCGCTTATGAGATCGTGCGCCGCTATGGCCACACTCAGGTCGATACCGAGCACGTCTTTCTGGCGTTGCTGGAGCAGCAGGATGGGGCCGTTCCCCAGATTCTGGTCGCTCTCAACGTCGACAGTGCAACAATTATCGACCGCCTGGACGCCGAACTGCGGGCCAGCCCCAAGGTGTCGGTCTATGGCGGTGGCGTGGGGCAAGTCTTCTATACGCCCCGCATCCGCACTGTCCTGGAGCTTTCCCAGGGCGAGGCCAACCGGCTGAAGGATGAGTACATTTCCACCGAGCATATCTTCCTGGCCATTCTGAGCGAGCGCAACACGGCTTCATCGAGGATCCTGCAGGAACAAGGCATCACGCGCGAGCGCGTCCTCGAAGCAGTCAAGGAGATACGCGGCGGCCAGCGCGTAACCAATCGGCAGGCCGACAGCCGCTATCGGACGCTGGAGAAATACAGCCGCGACCTGACCCAGATGGCCCGCGACGGCCGCCTCGACCCGGTCATCGGTCGCGACGCGGAAATCCTGCGCGTTATCCAGGTTCTCAGCCGCCGCACCAAGAACAACCCGGTGCTCATCGGCGAGGCGGGCGTCGGCAAGACGGCCATCGTCGAGGGGCTGGCGCAGAAGATCATCGTCAGCGATGTGCCCGAAAACCTGTTGAACAAGCGCGTCGTGGCCCTCGACCTGGGCGCGATGATCGCCGGCAGCCGCTTTCGCGGCGAGTTTGAGGAGCGCCTGAAGGCGGCCATGGAAGAGATTCAGCGTGCCCAGGGGGAGATCATCCTCTTCATCGACGAACTCCATACCGTCGTGGGGGCGGGTTCGGCCCAGGGCGCGATGGACGCCAGCAATATGCTGAAGCCGGCGTTGGCGCGCGGCGAGTTGCAATGCGTCGGCGCGACCACACTGGACGAGTATCGTCAATACATCGAGCGCGACGCCGCGCTGGAGCGCCGTTTTGCGCCGGTGTTCGTCGACGAGCCGTCGGCCGAGGAGACCATCCAGATGCTCCAGGGCCTGCGCGAGCGGTATGAAACGCACCACAGCGTCAAGTTCTCCGACGACGCCATCGTGGCCGCCGTCAAGCTCTCGTCGCGCTATGTGACCGATCGCCGCCTGCCCGACAAAGCCATCGATCTGATGGACGAAGCGGCGGCCAAGCTGCGCGTCGCTCTCCACACCTTGCCGCCCGAACTGAAGGTGCTCAAGACGGAGATCGACAAGCTCCTGGCCGGCGAGGAAGAGGCCAGCGCCGCGCGTGATTACGAAAAGGCGCAGATCAGCAAGGCTGACCGGCTGCGTCTGGAAACCGAGTTCAACGAATTGCGCGAGAAATGGCAAAGCGAGCAACGGCTCGACGAGATCGTCGATGAGCAGGACGTGGCCGAGGTGATCTCCGCCTGGACGGGTATCCCCATCTCCCAGATGCTGGAAACCGAGACGATCAAGCTGCTGCAAATGGAAGATCGGCTGCACGAGCGCATTGTGGGCCAGGAACGGGCCATCGCCGCGCTGTCGGACGCTATTCGCCGCAGTCGTTCGGGCATGAGCGACCCGCGCCGGCCCATCGGTTCGTTTATCTTTCTGGGTAGTTCCGGCGTGGGCAAGACGGAGCTGGCCAAGGCGCTGGCCGAGTTCCTGTTCGACGACGAAGACGCTTTGATCCGCGTGGATATGAGCGAATATCGCGAGCAACATACCGTCAGCCGGCTGTTTGGCGCGCCTCCGGGCTATGTAGGCTATGAGCAGGGCGGCCAATTGACCGAGCAAATCCGCCGCCGGCCCTATTCTGTCGTGCTGTTCGACGAGATCGAGAAGGCCCACCCCGACGTGTGGAACTCGCTGTTGCAACTGCTCGACGATGGCCGCCTGACCGACGGGCAGGGACGCGTGGTCAACTTCCGCAATGCGGTCATCGTTATGACCAGCAATGTGGGTACATCGTTCGTCAAGAAGTCAGGCGCGCTGGGCTTTGCGGGCATGGCCTCGGCCGAGAAGGAAGATCACAAGCGCATCGAAGAAGCGCTGAAGCAAACTTTCCGGCCGGAGTTCATCAACCGCATCGACGAGATCATCATCTTCGAGCCGCTCTCCGAGGAGAACGTCGTCGAGATCGTCAAGCTGCAGGTCAAGGATGTGCAGAAGCGGCTGTCGGAACACGGCAATCTGAGCATCGAGCTGACCGAGCCGGCCGAGCATTGGCTGGCCCAGCAGGGAATGGACAAGGACTTCGGCGCGCGGCCGCTCAAGCGAGCCATCCAGCGCTATGTGGAGAGCGCCCTGTCCATGCGTTTGCTGAAGGGCGAGTTCAAGTATGGCGACCGCATCCGCATCGACGTTGAGGGCGACGCATTGATCTTTACGTTGCTGGAGAGCGGGCCGCTGCCGATTGAATCGGTGGAAGCGATGATTGACTCCATGCCGGAGACGCTGGAACCGTAATCCGGTTGGTGGTGAATGTGACGGCCTGATGGGTTGGCGATTAATGCGCCGGCCTGTCAGGCCGTTGGCGATCGGACGATCGGGCGATCGGACGATCGGGCGATCGGGCCGGGTTAGTCGTCCCAACGTTGCCGGCGGTCGCGCTTGACGTCGCTGCGACGCCGTTTTTCTTCCAGGCGGTCTTCACGGGATCGGCGCGTCGGCCGCGTGGGGCGGCGCTCCGGCTGCTCGACCAGCGCTTCGGCCATCATTTTCTGGAAGCGGGCGACGGCGGTCATGCGGTTCTGCCATTGGCTGCGCGACTCCTGCACGTCGATATGGAGCAGCCCGCGCCGGTCGAGCCGCGACGCCAGCCGATCCAGCAGTCGGACGCGGGTCTCCTCGTCGAGGCTGGGCGAACTGGCCACGTCGAACAGAAGGGTCACACGCGTGGCCGTTTTGTTCACGTGTTGGCCGCCCGGCCCGCTGCCGGTGGAGAAGCGAAATTGCAGCTCCGACTCCGGCACGGCCAGAGATTCGTTGATGATGACCAGATCGGTGTCCATATGTTGGAATTATCGGAGAGTCGTTAGCTTATGGCAACGTTGCCCAGTCAACCCTTTGTTCATATCCTGTTTCTGGATGGCGTCGGATTGGCCCAGCCGGGCGCGGCCGATAACCCGTTTGTGGTGGCAGCCATGCCGCAGCTGACAGGCTTGCTGGGCGAGGGGTGGTATCTGGCCGGGCGCGAGCGCATCACCACGCCGCGCGCGTCGCTGGTGCCGACGGATGCCAACCTCGGCGTGGACGGCCGCCCGCAGAGCGCCACCGGCCAGGCGACTATCCTGACCGGCCGCAACGTGCCGCTGCTTGTCGGCGAACATTACGGCCCCAAGCCCAACCGGGCCGTCGCCGACGTCATTCGCGCCGGGACGCTGTTCCAGGAGACGGTGGCCGCCGGCGGCCGGGCGGCGCTCATTACGCCCTATCCCGAAAGGTATTTCGCGGCTATCGAGAGCGGGCGGCGCTTGCTGTCGTCGGTGCCGTTGGCGGCTACCGAAGCGGGGCTGACGCTCATGGGCGCGGATGATCTGCGGGCCGGTCGCGCCATCAGCCCCGACTTCACCGGCGCGGGCTGGCGCGAACAGCTCGGTTATGCCGACATGCCGACGCTCTCCCTGGCGGAAGCGGGGCGACGCATTGCCGCCGTGGCCGCGGAATATGAGTTTTCGTTCTTCGAGCATTGGCCGACCGACCAGGCCGGGCATCGGGGCACGTTGGCCGAGGCGGTCGCGCATCTGGAAGCCATCGATGCTGTGATGGGCGGCTTGCTGGAAGCCTGGGACGACACGCGCGGCCTGCTGATTCTGACCAGCGACCACGGCAATCTGGAAGAGAAGGGGCATCGCCAGCACACCCGCAACCCGGTGCCGACGATCCTGCTCGGCCGCGACCAGGCTCGCTATGCGGCGGCTATCCACGATCTGGCCGACATCGCCGCCGTCGTGCGCGATTGCCTGGGGCTGCCCGTTCCCGCCTATGCGGGTTATATTGACTCGACTCAATCCTAATCAAGGAATTTTTTATGCCGATTTCATCTGAAGATTTTCGCGATGTTTTGCGTCATTTCCCTTCGGGCGTGACGGTGGTCACGATCAAGCCCTATGGCTCCGATGAAGTTCACGGGCTGACCGTTTCCGCTTTTGCATCGATCTCGCCCGAGCCACCGCTCATCCTTATCTCAATCGATCACCGCGCCCACGCCTACCGGATTATGGAGACGGCCGGCACGACCTTCGCCGTCAATATCCTGAGCCATGACCAGATGGAAATATCGAATCGTTTTGCCTGGCTGAAGGATGAGGATCGTTTTGCCGAGGGGGATTGGGGCACGGCCGTCACCGGCGCGCCGGTTCTGAATGATGCCCTGGCGTGGCTCGATTGCACCATCTACTCGCGCTTTGCCGCGGGCAGCCACACGATCTACGTCGGCGAGGTGCAGGCCAGCAGTGTCACGCGGCCGGATGTGAAGCCGCTCGTCTACTGGAATCGGGGTTATCGCAAGCTGGTGGACAAGTAGCCCCCGGCCTACTCCGCGCCGGCGTCGGGTCCGAGGCCCACAGCCATCAGATAGCCGCGAGCGCGCTCAGTGAGGGGGTAACGGTTGACGAGCTTCCAGAAGTTCGGCCCGTGATTGGCTTCCAGAAGATGGGCCAGTTCGTGGACAAGGACGTAGTCGCGCACCCAGGTGGGCATGGTCGCCAGCCGGTCGCTCAGGCGAATGGTACCGTCAGCGGGCGTGCAACTGCCGAAGCGGCTGTTCTGATTCTTCACGTAGCGCACCGACTGCCATTTCAGGCGGCCGCCGAAGTATTTCGTGTTTAGCTCGCGGGCGCGTTTCTCCAGCATTTCATCCGTTTGCGGAACTACGCGGGCGCGGCGGACCATGCGCTTTCGCAGGCCTTCGATGATGGGGGTCAGTTCCTTGTCGCTGATTGACGCGGGCGCGCGAATGACGAGCACGCCGTCTTCCAACCGCGCGCCGACGGTCTTGCGCCGTTGGCTGCTGCGAATGACCTTGACCGGCCAGTCCGGTTCTCCCGATGATTCTTTCATCAAGTCGTTGATTTTAGCAGCCGTGGCGGGAGGCACAAGGCATTATCGCAGCCGTAATCGCTCGTAGTCTTCCGGCCGGTCGAGGTCGTGGAGAATCGCGTCGCTTCCCACTTCGACCAATAGCAGGTCGTCGGGGTGGCGCTGGAGCAGGGCACGGGGGGCGGACTCGGCCGGCAGGGCCAGCAATTCGGCAAAATGGCGCCGGTCGATGATGACCGGGTTGCCGCGCCGGCCGTGATGCACGGGCGCGATGAGGCCATGGGGGTTGGCGGCATAGGCCCCCAGCAGCGCGTCGATGATGTCCGGCCCCACGAGCGGCTGGTCGCCCAGCATGATTAGCGCCGCCTCAACGGTGGGGGGGAAGGCGCGGACAGCAGCCTTCACGGATGAGAGCATTCCGTCGGTATAGTCGCCATTGTAGATAATCGGCCCATATCGACCGGCTAGTGGTTCCGTCAACTCGCGCTGATGCCCGACGACCGCGAGGATCGACGATACGCCTGAGGCGGCCACATGGCTAAGCGTCCTCTCCAGCACGGTTGCATCGCCCCAGGGCAGGAGCAGCTTGTTGGCCCCCATGCGACGCGATTCACCGGCAGCGAGCACGACGGCAGCCACTCGCCGCCACACCTCGCGCACCGGATGTTCGGAGCGCAACGCGCCAATCAGCACCCGCTGCACGCGCGGCTCGCGCAGGAGCAAAGCGGCCGCCTCGCGCGCTGCCGTCAATCGCTCCGCCGTGTCGGCCTTGTTCAGGAAGGGGACGACCCGCGCGCCGGCCGGTACGTCCTTCAGTCCGCCCCGCGGATGGGCCAGCACCCCCGCTAACCCGGCCGCCGTGAGCCGCCCATCAACCACCCACGCCCCCTCTTCATTCATAATTCCTGATTCATCATTCATAATTGCTTCGATCTGTTCCGGCCGATGGGCGACATCTTCGAGCATGCCCTCCAATGCGTCCAGCCCGGCCATCGGGACGAGCAGCGTCGTGGTTGGGGGGATGACCGGCTCATGGGTGGCAGGGGCCTTGATCGGCCGCATGCGCGATCCGTCGGCTTCGACGAGCACGTAGTCGACGTCGTCGCGGGCCAGGAGGCGGGTGGGCAGGGCCGGGGCGACGCCCAGCGCCTTGTCGCCTTCCACCCGGCCAATGACGAGGCAGCGGCCATGGGCGGCCAGCGCTTCGGCCAGCGGGGCCAAATCATCCGCGTGGACGACGGCCGGGGCGTGTTTCGTCTGGGCGGCGAAGATGCGGGTTGTGGTGGTCATGACGACTCGGCCGGGCAGGACCGCGGCCAAGGCGAACATGAGGCTGCTCTTGCCCCCGGCGCCGACGATGGCGACCAGCTCCGGCCGTTCGCCGATGCCCAGCGCGGCGGGCAATGACCAGCGCCGGTCGGTCATGGGGTGGGAACCAGCCCGAAGTTGGGCACGTGGGCCAGGAAATTGTCGACCAGTTGCTCATAGGCGGCCGGATCGGTGGAAATATCGCGGGCATGGGGCGCGCCCCAGTCGTTCAGATGCAGCACGGTGCGGCTCTTGTCGCTGTTGGCGTAGATGTCCTCGGAGTGGGTGGAGAGGGTGTATTCATCGGTCAGCGAGTGGATGAGCAGGACGGGCACCTTGATGTCGGCGACGGAGCGCTCAGGGGCCACCGCTTCCACATCGAAGTTGGCGCGCAGTTCGGCAATGCGCAGCGCCGCGGGCAGCACCAGCGGGGCGAGGGTGGGGAACTGCTCGCGACCCTGGAAATCGACGATCTCCGCGAGTTCGCTGTAGGCCGAATCCGCGGCAACAAAGGCAATGTCCGGCGTCATGGGAGCCATCTGCAACGCCGTGGCCGCGCCATAGGAGACGCCAAAGACGCCGATCTGCGAGCGTTCCAGCCCGGAGCGGGCGGTGAACCAGTCGAGCGCGGCGACGGCATCCTCTTTCTCGTAATAGCCGTAGGTGTGGAAGGCGGGCGTGCTGTCGCCGTGGCCGCGATGATCGTAGGCGAGGATGTCGCAACCGCGCCTCCAGAAAATCGGCGCCCAGTTGAGGACGTGGTAGCGCGTGCCGTGGAAGCCGTGGAGGAACATGAGGCCGCAATCTCCGTCGGCCGGGTTGTCGAAATACCAGCCGGCCAACGTCACCTGACCGGTATTGATGCTGATCACTTCCGGCTCGGGCAGGCCAAAGTCGGCTGGAGTCTCGTTGTCGGCTTCGGCCTCGGCCGCCGCTTCGGCCAGGGTTTCGGTGTCGGAGGCGATGATGAGGGAGGAGAAGTACCAGCCGGCGGCCCCGTAAGCGACAGCGAGCAGGATGAATACTATGAGGACGATCAACCGTGTGCGATGTTTCATGATGAATAGTAGTACGTATCCTGAATCAGTTCTAATTTGTTGGATTCAACAGTAATTTGGAATTGGTCATGGAATGATAACGTCGCCCACCGAATCGGCAGAACAGCTCATCTCTCGTCTCTTTCGGAGTTCGACAGGGCGATTAAAATGGCTTCGAGCACGCCGCCACCGATGGCCAGCGCTTTGTCGGAGATAGTGAAGGCGGCCGATATGTCGTCACGCGGGTCGATGTCGCCGATTTTCAGCCCGACGGGGACGACTGTGCCGGGGGCGATGAGGCCACGCACCACGCCGTCGAAGGGGGCGACGACCGGCTGCCCGGCTACGTCGCCGAGGCGTTCTCCTTCGCGTACCCAATCGCCGATCTCCACCCGCCAGGAGACGGTTCCGGGGGCGGTGGCGCGCAGCACGCGCTCGCGCCCCTTGCCGGCGATGATGCCCGGCGTGCCGGTGTTGGCCTCGGCCGCGCCGCGCCAGATGACCCGGCCGAGGCAGTGGCCGCGGTTGGTTTCGATGACGGCGTGGCAGTCGACTCCGGCGGTGAAGCCTGGCCCCAGGGCGATGACGAGGGGGGCGTCGGTGATGCGGGTATCGATGTTGCGTTTGGCCATGCGGGCGTCAACGATGACAAATGACGAGTGACGAGTGACGAGTGACGAATTAAGAAGTAGCGATATGTCAGGGGCGACGAGGACCGGGATCACTCCTGTTGCCGCCAGCGTCCACGCTTCATCGAGCGTCTCGACGCGGACGGCGCGGAGGGATTCGACGGTGATTTCGCCTTCCAGGGCGGCTGTGGCCAGGGCGACGCGACGCCGGACGACGAGCGGGTTGGGCAGCTCGGTGACGACGACGGGGAAGCCGGCGTGGTGGAGGCGGTAAGCCACACCGGTGGCCAGGTCGCCGCCGCCGCGGAGGAGGATGAGGTGGTGAGGGAAGAGCATGGCAGGTTAATTATAAGCGATTCCCCCTCAATCCCTCCACCACCTTCCACGGCAACAACGGAATCTCATCAAACCAAACCCCCGTCGCGTCGTGGAGTGCGGCGACGACGGCCGGGGCGAGGGGCATGAAGGGCATTTCGGCCATGCCGCGCG
>DAOMSB010000047.1:0-20580 GCA_035446145.1 Promineifilum sp. (SeqCode)
TACCGGCCAAGCATTCGCCGGGCAATCCGGTCAGTACGCGGCCCATCCTTGCGGGGATGGGCTTTATTGCTTGGGGTCATCGTGCTGGCCGCCGGGCTGCGGCTCTATCAACTGGGCGTGTGGCCCCCCGGCCCCTATCGCGACGAAGCCTATAACGGCCTCGACGCGCTGGGCGTCTTGCGCGGCGGGCACGCGCTCTTCTTCCCGGCCAACAACGGCCGCGAGCCGTCCTATATCTATCTCGTCGCCATCTCCTTCGCGCTCCTCGGCCCCACGGTCTTCGCCCTGCGCTTGCCGGCGGCCGTCATCGGGGCGCTGGCGACCCTGCCGGCCTATCTGCCGGCCCGCGACTGGTTCGGCCGCGCCACGGGGCTGTTCGCCGCCACCTTGTGGGCCATCACCTTCTGGCCTGTCCATCTGGGGCGCATCGGCTTGCGGGCCGGGCTGCTGCCGCCCCTGCTGGCGCTGACCTTCTGGCTGGGCACGCGCGCCTGGCGCGAGACGCAGAACGACAGGCGAGCGACAGGGCTGTGGCTGGCGGCCGGGGCGGTCTATGGCCTCAGCTTCTACACCTATCTCGCCGTGCGCTTCACGCCGCTGATCCTGGCCCTGTTCGCTGTTTACCTCGTCCTCACCGGCCGCCGCGAGCGCCTCTGGAGCGGCGGCCGAATCCTTTGGTTCGCCCTCGGCGCGGGGCTTGTCGTCGCTCCGCTGGGCATTATCATGCTCGCGGAGCCGTCGCTCATTTTCGGCCGCGCCGGGCAGGTGTCGATCCTCAGCCCGACGATCAACGGCGGTAATCCGCTGGACGCTCTGCTGGGTTCCACGGCCCGCGCCGTGGGCATGTACATCTGGCGCGGCGACGACATCTTGCGCCACAACGCCTGGCTGAGTTATGGGACGCCCGTGCCCGCCGGCCGGCCGGTGTTCGATTGGCTCATGGTCGTGCCCTTCCTCGTCGGGCTGGTGTGGTGCCTGCGCCATTGGCGGCGGCCGCCGGCGGCCCTGCTGCTCATCTGGCAGCTGGTCATGCTCGGCCCCACCATCCTGGCCGAAGATGCGCCCCACTTTCTGCGCGCCGTGGGCGTGCTGCCGGGCGCGCTCTTCTTCCCGGCCATCGGGCTGGGGCTATTATGGAGCTGGCCGCGCCTGCCCGTGGCGTTGCGGCGAACGGCGGTCGTTCTGCTGCTGGCCGGGAGCGCCGCGCTGACAATGCGCGATTACGCCGACTATGCTCAACAGCCCGACGTCGGCTATCTGTTCGAATCGGCGGCGGCCGAGCTGGCCTATTCCGCGGCAGCCGACGCGACTTCCGGCGCGGCCGTCTATCTTGACCGTCGCTTCCCTGATGGCTGGCCTTCCGTGCGCTTCCTGCTGGATGGCCACCGCTACACGCCCTTCTCGCCGGACGAGGGGCTGCCTCCGCTCGTTGGCCCGGCATCCGTCGTTTATGCCTGGCCCTACGATTCGCTCGAATTCCTGGCCGCCGTCCATCCACCCGCGCGGGTGGAAGTCGCGCCCGGCCCCCTCGCGCGCGGCGATCTGGAGCCTGAGCCTTACTCGCTCTACACGCGCTACGCCATTATGCCCGGCCCGGCGACAAATGAGCCGGTGGCGATCTTTGGCGAAACCTTCCTGTTGCATCAGGCCACGACCGAAGCGACGGCTCCCGATACGCTCATGGTCGCCATGGATTGGGAGAGCGCGGCCGCCGGGCCGGTGCCCACCCAGTTCATCCATATCCTTGGTCCCGAAGGGATGCTGGCCCAATACGACGGCCCGCCAGGGCGTGGCTTGTGGCCCCCCGACCGTTGGCAGGCGGGCATCGTCGTGGGCGAACATCATGAGTTGCACCTTAATCGTCCCTTTAACCCGGCGACCGATTCCATCGAAATTGGGTTATACTGGGCCGAAACCGGCGAACGACTGCCGGTGCTCGATGCCCGCGGCAACCCTGCCGGCGATGCCGTCATCGTCTCGCCGGCGCCGTAAGCGGGCCAGGAGTCTGCTGGAATGTCAACGATCAGTTGGCCGATCGGGTTGATTGTTGCCGGGGGAATATTATTGGGCGGGCTGGCCGTTCCACCGCGACAGGACGCGACCGCCACGCCGGCCGCGGAAACACCGATCCCCGATTCCGGCCCGACGGCCGAGCCAACGCTCCCGTTTGCCCCGCCGCCCTGGGTGTCGCCCACGCCCGATGCCACCGGCGCAATCGTCGTCATCGTCCAGCCCGGCGAGTCGCTGTGGGTCATTGCCGCGCGGGCGGGCCTCAGCCTGCCCGATCTGCTGGCGCTCAACGGCCTGACCGAACAATCGATCATCAACCCCGGCGACGCCCTGATCGTCGGCTATTCGACGCCGGAAGCGACCATCGCGCCGGAGATCATCGCCCCGCCGACGGCCACATTCCCCCCGCCCACCCCGCAGCCCACCGGGAAACCCCGCGAGGCGGCCATCTGCCTGACCGCTTTCGACGACCTGAATCGCAACGGCATCCACGATCCGGGCGAGGCCTTGCGCGCGGGCGTGGCCTTCACGGTCTACAACACCGAGGCCGTCGTCGCCAATTACATCACCGACGGCCGCTCCGAGCCAAGGTGCCTGGGCGGGCTGGTGCCGGGCAATTATCGCGTCACGCGCTCCATTGCCCCGGGCGAGCTCCTGACGACCGGCGGCGACTGGGCCTTGAGCCTGACGGCCGGCGGCGAACTGTATCAGGCCTTCGGCAGCGTGATCGAAGAAGCCGTGGCCCAGGCCACAAGCGCCGCGCTCCAACCCACCATGACGACGGCCGCGCCGCCCACGAGCGTTGCCGTCCAACCGGCCAATAATGGCGGCAGTCTGTTGCTGCGGCTTTTTGGCGTGGGCGTCCTTTTCTTTGGCGGTTTGCTCTTGTTCGGCGCTGTGTTAATCTTGCTGATCAGACAATCTCGCAATCTGCCCGCGACGAAACCACCGGATGAAGGTGGCGAGCGGCGATTTCAAAATATCGATGAGCTGGAATAGCCCGATAGACGAGGCTGCTCCACGACAATAAAAACACATGAAAAATAAACTTCTGCTACTCATTCCGGCGTTGTTGCTTGGTCTGACCTTTCTGTTGGCCGGTCGGAGCTATGCCGCCCCCATTGCCCAGTCCGGCAACCTGCTGAATAATCCCGGCTTCGACCCGCCCCCGGACGCCAAGGGCGCGGCCACGGGCTGGGGGCGCTGGCATCGCGAGACGCCGCGCTCAGGCGAGGAGTGCATGGTCGCCTACCACTACCAGCCAAAATGGAGCGTGGAAACCAACCCGGCCTTCGTCCACAGCGGCTCCGGCGCGCAAGCGGTGGGCAACTCCTGGGACACCTGGTCCGGCGGCGTCTATCAGACCGTCCCGGCCACCCCCGGCACCGTCTATCGCTTCACAGCTTACGGCCGCGGCCGCGCCTCGAACAAGCAGGTGCCGGAGCCATCGGATAGCAGCCTGCAAATGAACATGCGCGTCGGCATCGACCCCAACGGCAGCGGCTTGTGGAATGACGCCGACGTCGTCTGGGGCGCGGCCGGCTCGCCCCACGATACGTGGCAGCAGTTCTCCGTCGAGGTGACGGCGACCGGCAACCAGATCACGGTATTCACCTCGGCCGACTGGGGCGTCACCGGCGTGAATCAATGTCGCGCCCACCTCGATACCTGGTTCGACACCGGCGAGCTTGTCGCGGTATCGGTGGCGACGGCGACGCCCGCCCCCCTGCCCACGCAAGCGCCGGTGGTGGCCACCCAGCCGCCCCCTCCCACCGAAGGCGTGCCGACCGAAGCGGCCGCGGCCACCGTGATCGCCACCATGACCCAGGCTCCACCCCCCGAGACGCCAACCCCGGTCGATACGGCTTCCATCTGCGTCAACGCCTTTATGGACACCAACGGCAACGGCCTTCACGACCCCGATGAGGGCTACGTGGCCGGCGTGACCTTCACCGTGGCCCAGGGCACGACCATCATCGGCCAGGCCGTCTCCACCGGGATGGGCGATCCCATCTGTTTCAGCAATCTGGCGGCAGGAACCTACCAGGTCGGCCAAACGCCATCGCCGTCGCTGGAGATGACCACCCAGGCCAACGCCTCGGTCACTGTGGGCCAGGGTCAGACCGTGGGGCTGGAGTTCGGCAGCCGGTTGCGGCTGACGCCCACCACCGGAGCGCCGGAAGATGCGGCGGGAACGGCCGTGGCCGAGACCCTGACGGCGACCGCCCCCGCGCCGGGCAACACCCCATCGAGCGGTTCCGGCACGCCGGGCTGGCTGGTCGGCCTGGGCATCGCCGCCATTGCGATTGGCGTTTTGTTGCTGGGGATGTTGTTGTTTATGATATTGCGGCGCTAACGAGTGGCCGTATGAGAAAATAAAAACCGGGTTTCTGTCAGAATCCCGGTTTTTATTTACGGAACACTTCCCACAGCTGGGCATGTCCCTGAATCCGGCGTATCCGGCTTATCCATCTGACGATCCCTCTCCCATATGCTATACTATTTTGGAGACCGGGATCGCTTAAGGCTCTGTCGACACGGATTGGAAGACAATATGACTGCTACGACCGTAACCATCCCGAATGTTCATTTATCGCTCGACGATTTGATTCGGGCAGTCCGACAATTAGAACCTGAAGCGCGGGCACAAGTCGCCCGGGCGTTAATTCAGGACGATCTGGATCGGCGATTAGCCGACTTAATCAAACGGTTAGCCGACAAACAGCCGCCAGTCGAAGTGACTGTGGCCGAAATCAACGCCGAGATTAGCGCTGTTCGCAAGCAAGGCCATTAGCCGTCTTTATGTTGCGGATTGTCGTTGACACCAACATTTGGGTTCGTGTGCTTCTTGGCGGACCTGTTTCACTACCCGTCTTACAGGCCCTATACGAGAACAAATTTCCCTTATCGTCAGCGAAGCGCTCATCACAGAGTTGAAGATCGTCACCCAGCGTCCACGCCTTAGGCGAGGGATCGGAGCAGAAGATATCCAGGATTTGTTGGAACAACTGGAGTTGCGGGGCGAGTTTGTTACGCTGACGACGATTCCACCGCGTTGCCGAGACCCAAAAGACCACCCCGTACTGGCAACGGCTATCGATGGTCAAGCCGATGCAATCATAACCGGGGATGACGATTTACGCGCCGATGATGAACTTCGGCGGGCAATGGCTGATTACGGTGTGGAACTCTGGGGAGTTCAAACACTGGTGGATACTTTAATCGACTGAAGCAGATAATCAATTTCAGGAAGGATAATCAAGCTCCATGACACTCCACCCACTCGCCGGCAAACCCGCGCCACCAGAGATGCTGGTCAACATCCCCCGCCTCGTCGCGGCTTATTATTCCAATCATCCCGACGTGGCCGATCCGGCGCAGCGCGTCACTTTCGGCACGTCGGGCCATCGCGGCACGTCGACCGACGGCAGCTTCAACGAGGATCACATCCTCGCCATCTGCCAGGCCATCAGCGAATACCGCGCCGGACAGGGCATCACCGGTCCGCTCTTCGCCGGTATGGACACCCACGCCCTGTCGGAACCGGCGCTATCGACGGCCATCGAAGTGTTCGCCGCCAACGGGGTGAATCTGATCGTCCAGCGCGGCCGCGGCTACACGCCCACGCCGGTCGTCTCCCACGCTATCCTCACCTGGAACCGCGACTCCGCGCCCGCGCGGGCCGACGGCGTGGTCATCACGCCCTCGCACAACCCGCCCGAAGATGGCGGCTTCAAATATAACCCGCCCGAAGGCGGCCCGGCCGACACCGGCACGACGAAATGGATCCAGGATCGCGCCAACGAGCTGCTGGCCGCCGGTTTGCGCGGCGTCAAGCGGTTGACGCTGGCCCAGGCGATGGCTGCTTCCACAACCAGGGAGTATGACTACATCGCGCCCTACGTCGACGATCTCGGCGCGGTCATCGACATGGACGCCATCGCCGGCGCGGGGCTGAAAATCGGCGTTGACCCGATGGGCGGTGCGGGTGTGGCCTTCTGGCAACCCATCGCCGACCGCTACGGCCTGACGCTCGACATCGTGAACCCCTATGTCGATCCGACCTTCCGGTTCATGACCGTCGACCACGACGGCAAGATCCGCATGGACTGCTCGTCCCCCTACGCCATGACCGGCCTGATTCGCCTCAAGGACGACTTCGACATCGCCTTCGGCAACGACCCCGACTTCGACCGCCATGGCATCGTCACCCGCAGCGCCGGACTGATGAACCCGAATCACTATCTGGCGGTCGCCATCGGGTATCTGTTCCAGAACCGTCCGGCATGGCGCGGCGACGCGGCTGTGGGCAAGACGCTCGTCTCCAGCTCGATGATCGACCGCGTGGCCGCCTCGCTGGGGCGGCGGCTGGCCGAGGTGCCTGTCGGCTTCAAGTATTTCGTCGACGGCCTGCTGAGCGGCGACTACGGCTTCGGCGGCGAGGAGAGCGCGGGAGCGTCGTTCCTGCGGCGTGACGGGAAGGTGTGGACGACCGACAAGGACGGCTTCATCATGGATCTATTGGCGGCCGAGATCATGGCCCGCACCGGCCGCGACCCCGGCGAGCATTACCGCGAGCTGACCGGCCGCTTCGGCGACCCGGCCTATGAGCGCATCGACACGCCGGTGACGGCCGCGCGCAAGGCGGTGCTGAAGAACCTCTCGCCCGACCTCGTTCGCGCCGACACGCTGGCCGGAGAGCCGATCCTGGCCAAGCTGACCCGCGCCCCGGCCAACAACGAACCCATCGGCGGGCTAAAAGTCGTCAGCGAGAACGGCTGGTTCGCCGCCCGCCCCAGCGGCACGGAAGACATCTACAAAGTTTATGCCGAGAGCTTTAAGGGCCGCGACCATCTGCGGCGTATCCAGGCCGAGGCTGAGACGATTATCAACGATGCCTTCGCGGCCTCGGGTGTCTGATCCGGCCCTTGAGGCCACCACAGCGCCCACATGAGTAATCGGGAGCCGCTCGCCGTCAGGCACTTCAGCGCCGCCTCTTCCCGCCTCTCAGGCTCCGATCTGCCGTGGATCGCCGCCGTGCTGCTGTTCGCTCTGGTCGCCGCGTGGCCCGCCATTTCGCAGCCGGGCCTGCTGAACACGCGCGGCGGTGGCGACAGCCCCTTCCTGCTGCAACGGCTGCACCAGCTGGCGACGGCGCTGGCCGACGGTCATTTCCCCGTGCGCTGGATGCCCGACGCCAACTATGGCTACGGCTATCCTTTCTATAATTACTACGCGCCCCTCTCCATCTACATCGCCGCGGCGTTTCGCTTCCTCGGCTTCAGCTTCGTGCGGGCCATCCATCTAGCCCAGCTGGCCGGGTTCGCCGTCGCCGGGCTGGGGATGTTTTATCTGGGGCGGCGCTGGTTGGGGTCGCGCTGGGCCGGGCTGCTGGCGGCCGTCGCCTACACCGTCGCCCCGTTCCACATGGTCAACGTCTACACCCGCGGCGACTCGCTGGCCGAGTTCTGGGCGATGGCGTTCTATCCGTTGATCCTGTTGGCGGCCGATGGACTGTTTGGAGAAGGGGAGAAAGGGAGAGGGGGAGAAAGGGGGAAAGAGAGAGGGGGAGAAAGGGGGAAAGGGAGAAAGGGAGAAGGGGAGAAAGAACACCCTTTCACCCCTTCACCCCTTCGCCCCCGCCCCATCGCCCTCTTCGCCCTTGCCTATGCCGCGCTTATCCTCAGCCACAACATCTCGGCGCTGATCTTCTCGCCGTTTCTGGTGTTGTATCTAGCGATCAGGCTGTTTGCCGCGAGGCAGAAGAGCAGGGGAGCAGGGGAGCAAGGGAGCAGGGAAGCAGGGGCGCTCCCTTTCCCCCTTTCTCCCTTTCTCCCTTTCTCCCCTGCTCTCCCCGCCCTTGCAGGCATTCTCCTGGCATTTGCTCTAGCCGCCTGGTTCTTCGTCCCCGCTCTGGCCGAGCAAGGCCTGGCCCAACTAGGGCCGGTGACCGAAGGGTATTTCCACTTCAGCAACCATTTTCGCGGCCTTGATCTGCTGCAGACGGGGCTTCTCTTCAACTACAACCCCGACGGCGGTGCGGCTTTCCGCCTCGGACTGGCGCAAGTGGGACTGGCGATTGCCGGCGCGGCGGCGTGGCTGCTGCGGAAGGGGACGACAGACCACAGACCACAGACCACGGGCCACGAGCAAAGTAAAGCAACCGGGTTTCTTCACTCTTCATTCGTCACTCGTCACTCGTCATTCGTCATTCTCTCCGCCCTCATCGCCGTCTTCATGATCACCCCGCTCTCCCGGCCGCTGTGGGATCATTTGCCGTTGCTGCCCTTCACCCAGTTTCCGTGGCGCTTTCTGTCGGTCGCGTCCTTTTTCCTGGCTTTGCTGAGCGGCGGGCTGGTGCCGGCAACTGACCGGCCGGCGGGGCGCGCGGCCATCGCCGTCACCGGCAGTCTCGTGCTGCTGGCCGCCGGGCTGCTCGGCCTGCGCGTCGATCATCTGATCCTGACCGACGCCGACGTAACCGCCGAACGGCTGGCCCAATATGAATGGTTCACCGGCAACATCGGCACGACCGTCAGCGGCGAATATCTGACGCCGGAATCCAGCCCGCGGCCGTGGGCAAGCGCCTGGCTCAACGCGGCCGAACGCGATCGCGTCGTGGCGCTGTCGGGTGAACTATCAGCTGAATTGATTGATCGCAGAGCCGCCCGTCAGACATGGCGGCTGGTGGCGGGCGAGGGTGGCGCGGAAGCCCGCTTCCCGACGATGCAATGGCCCGGCTGGCGGGCGACCCTTGACGGCCAGGCGGCCACTTTGCGCGCCGTCCCGTCATCCGGTCTCATGGCCCTGACCGTGCCCGCCGGAGAGCATACGGTCACGCTGGCGCTTGGCCCAACGCCCGTGCGCCGGGCGGCCGAGCTGGTGTCGTTGCTGGCGGCCGTTGTGGTGGTGGGGCTGGCGGTGATAGACCGCCGGCGGCCGACCGGCGGCCGCCAACGGGCAACCCTGTGGTCCGTCGTCTGTAGTCTCCTCCTCTTCCTCGCCCTCGCCATCCTGTGGCGCAACGATCCCGCCGAGTTGCCTCGCGGCGATCTCACCTGGGACTTCGCGCAGATGGGTTATCTCCACCACACCCCCGGCGGGGTCCCCTTCGGCGACGGGTCGAAACTCCATGAATATGGCTACAGCGGAGACGTCATCACGGCCGGCGGCACGCTGACGGTGACGCTCAGCATCACGGCGGGCGATGCCGGAACGGCGACGCTGGCCCTCGTTACACCGGCCGTTGCCCGGCCCGTGCCCGACGGCGCGGCCGAACCACCGACAATTGCCGCCCAAACGATCGGTCTCGACAGAGAGACGGCCGTCTTCACGCTGCCCATCCCTTCCAACGCGCCGGCGGGCCTCTATGTCCCGCGCCTTGTCCTCGATGGGGCACGGTCGCTGACGCCTTCGGGCGCGACGCGCGGGGACTTGTTTCTGCGGCCGATCCGGCTGGTCGCCAACGATGCGCCTTTGACAACGCCGAACCCGGCTATCGATGCGGAAGCGGTCGACATCGCTCTGCGCGACGCGTCGACGCTCGACGGCCGCTTCCGATGGCAAACAGCCGCCCCGTTCGCCGGGCGCTATCAGGTCTCGTGGCGCGCGCAGAACGGCGACGGCGCGGTGCTGAGCCAACTGGACGCGCAGCCGGGCTATGGATTCAACCCCACCGACGGCTGGGCGGCCGATGGAACCGTGTTCGACTGGCTGGCCTTGCGGCTGCCCGCCGCGCTGGCCGGCCCGCCGCCCTACCCGTTGGTGATGGTGCTCTACGACGTCACGACCGGCGAACAACTGCTGGCGCGGCGAACCGGCCGGCTCGTGGAATCCGGCGGCCGAATCATCTATCAACCCGATTCGCCCGTATTCGCGCCGCCCGACGGCCTGGAGCCTTTCGAGGCGACCTTCGGCAACGACGGGAGTGAGTTCATTCGATTGTTGGGATTTGAGGCGGCACAGACAGGCAGCGTACTGGAGCTAACTTTATACTGGCAAGCAATGGGCAGCATCCCGGCCGACTTCACCCGCTTCGTGCATCTGATCGATGCTTCGGGCGCGCCCGTCGCCCAGGTGGACGGCCGCCCCGTGGCCAACAGCTACCCGACCGACCAGTGGACGGACGGCGAAGTCGTGGCCGACACGGTGCGAATTGACCTGTCGATCTTGCCGTCGGGAGAGTATCGTCTCGCCACCGGATTCTACCGGCCGGCGGGCGACTTGTCGCGGCTCGACGCCGCCACGCCCGACGGCCCCCTGCCGGACGGCCGCGCCGTGCTGCCGTGGAAGTATCGTCTCGTCGAATAGCGGCCGACAACGAGAGCAATCCGCCTCTGCAGCCGATTTGGGGTCAACCCGTCAGCAGGATTTTTCCCCGACGCCCCGGCCTCTCGGCGTGGGCGATGGCGGCGCGAAAGTCGGCCAGGTCATACTCCGCTTCTACCGGCGGCACGAGATCGCCTTGCGCCATGAGCTGCATCAGGTTTCCCAAGGTTGCCGCGACCTGCATCGGGGGCGACTTGCGGAACCAGTGGGTGAGCCAGAAACCCCGCACCGCCAGCCCGCGAAAGAGCATTTCGCCATTGTGCAGCGGAAGCGGCTCGCGGCCGAGCATGCCATAGATCAGCAACGTGCCGCCGGGCCGCAACGACCGCAAGGCCAGCGCGCCCGTTTCGCCGCCCACAGCGTCGAGCGCCGCCGCCGCGCCGCGGCCGCCGGTCAGCTCCCGGACGCGCTCCACGATGTCGTCCTCCCCGGTGGCAAAGGCGGCGTCGGCTCCCAGCGCCAGAAGCTCGTCGATCTGCTCCGGTCGCCGCACGAGGTTGATCGTCCGGTAGCCGCGCAGGCGGCCGAGCTGAATGACCAGCCGCCCCAATGTGGAACCGGCGGCCGTCTGCACGAGCCAATCGCCCGGCTGGAGCTTCAACTCTTCTTCCAGCATCACCCACGCCGTGACCGGGTTGACGACGAACTGGGCCGCCGCGGCATCATCGACGGCGTCGGGCACGGGCACGAGCATGGCCGCCTCGACGACGGCCGATTCGCGCCATGTCCCGCCCGCGCTGAGGGGCACGACGCGCATCCCCGGCGCCAGGCCGCGCGTCCCCTCGCCCAATGCCGCGACATGCCCCACGCCCTCGAAGCCCGGCGTGGCCGGCAGTCGCGGCAATGAGCCGTATTCGCCGCTCACGGTCAGCAGATCGGAAGGGTTGATCGGCCGATGGGTCAGTCGCAGCCGAACCTGACCCGGCCCCGGTTCGGGCACGGGCAAATTGGTCAGATACAGGACTTCGGCCGGCGGGCCAAAACGATCAAAGCGAATTGCGCGCACGACTATTCCCTAGTTGGCGGCCGCGTTGATGAACTTCATCGCTTCCTCGACGCTCTCGTCGGGACTGATCTTGAGGCGCAAATCCTCGATTGTCCCGTCGGGACCGATGATGGCGTGGCCACGCAGAATGCCCATGTAGGCCTTGCCGAACATCGACTTCTCTCCCCATGCGCCGAAAGCCTCGGCGACCTCATGCTCAGGGTCGGACAGCAAGGTATAGGGCAGGCGCTCCTTCTTCTTCCATTTGGCCAGCGCTTTGGGCTGGTCGGGGCTGAGGCCAAGCACGGTCGCGTTGGCCGTCTCGATGTAGGGGAAGTGGTCGCGGAAGCCGCAGGCCTGCTTGGTGCAGCCGGGCGTGTCGGCCTTGGGGAAGAAGAAGAGCGCGACACGACGGCCGCGCAGATCCGACAGCTTCAGCGGCTCGCCGGTGTCGGTCAGCAATTCAAAATCAGGAACGGGATCACCTATTTGCAACATGGAAATACTCCTGTGATTGATATGATGGGACTAGGGCGCGGTCGGCGTCGTCTGCTGCGCGCGGCGCGCCTCCAACTCATGCCGGATCGTTTCATAGGCATCACGATCCAGCGGAAAACGCCAGGCCAGAATCCACGACAGAGCCAGCGATATCGCCGGCACTACCGTCACCATGAAGCGCATGGCGTTCAGCGCCGCCGCCGGCTGCTGGATGAACTGGCTGCCGGTCGTGGTGCTGAGAAAGCCGGTGGCCGCCAGCACCTGCCCGGCGATGAAGACGACGATGCCGGTCGCCAGCTTGCGCAGGAACACCAGATAGCCGGTGTATAGGCCTTCGCGCCGCTCGCCCGATTGCAGCTCGTCCACCTCGATGACGTCGGCCACAATCGCCCAGGGCACGATGGTCATCGCTGCAAACCCCACGCCGGCCAGCACCGCGCCAATAAAAATGAGGTTTTGGCCGCCCGGCGGCAGGAACGATCCCAAAGCCAGGACGATGATCATGAAGCCGATACTAATCAGATAGGCCGTCCGCTTGTCCGTGCGGCGCATCAGGGCCAGGACGAGCGGAATGCTGAGCAACGAAGTTCCCAGCACGACAGTCAGGACGAGATTATCCAGGCCGGGCCGCATCTGCACATAGTCGATCAGATAGCGCACGAACACCAGCAGCAACAAATCTCCCGTGGTGAAGCACAGCAGGTAGATCAGCGCCGCCAGGCGAAACGGCCGATTGCTGAACACATCGCGAAAATTTCGCCAGGGTTCGATGGGCGAAGACACCGGCTCATGGTCCGGCTCTCGAAGGGTCAGGGCCAGGATAATATAGGGCAGGGCCATGCTGACGGCCCACAGCCCGGCGGCCAGCAGGTAGCCCGCGCGGATGCCTTCCGGCCCGCCGCCAAACCAGGGCGCGAACACATTCTCCGCCAGCAGCTTGAACGCGCCGGCGGTGACCAACTGGGCCAAAAATGAGAAGGCCGTCCGCCAGCCGGTCAGACTGCTGCGCTCATCATAGCTGTCGGCCAGTTCGGGCACCAGCGCCAGATAGGGCACATTCACGATCGTGAAGAGCGTGTCATAGAGCAGGAAGACCGCGCCGTAATAGAAGAGCAGCCACCCCTTGCTTTCGATGGGCGGCACGATGAACATCAGGAAGAACGTCAGGGCGAAGGGGACGGAGCCGAGGAGCAGGAACGGCCGCCGCCGCCCCCAGCGCGAATGCAGGCGATCGCTGAGGCTGCCCACGAGCGGGTCGTTGATTGCGTCCCACAAGCGACCGACCAGCCAGATTCCACCCACCAACCCGACATGCAGACCGACGACGTTGGTCAGAAAGACGAACCAGAAGACGTTGCGCGCCGTCGATGCGGCCGATGTGCCCCAATCGCCCATCCCGAAGATGAACTTGGTGGCGGTGGATAGTGACGTCGAATCGCCTGTATTTGTTGAGGCCATAGATGAATATCACCGCCTCGCTTGTGTCGTTCGCCGGAGCGAAGAAGTTGAGTGAGCGCTCGATAAATGCTATCACGCTAACGGCCGCGTACCAACTTCATTCTTTGCCATTCCTCAAAAGTAGCAGTATGATTTGACGTTAGCCCCCATGGATCGAGGTAATAAACGATAGTTCTATGCAGGAAAACGTGAAAGCTCTTTCACCGGACAAACTTCGTCTGGTATGCGACCCCACCGGTCTGCCGTTTGAATCGACGACCGACCTGGAGCCGACCACCGCCATCATTGGCCAACCGCGGGCCACGAAGGCGCTTGAGTTCGGCATGGGGTTGAAAAGCAAAGGGTACAACATCTTTGTCACCGGCTCGACGGGCACGGGACGCAGCACGGCGATCCGCCACTTCTTGCAGGAGCGCTGCAGCCAGGAGCCGACGCCCAACGATCTGCTCTATCTCTACAACTTCGAGGCGAATCACCGGCCGCAAGTCGTTCATCTGCCGCCTGGCGAAGGCAACATCTTTGCCGGGCAAGTGGAGACACTCATCGAGGCGGCCCAACGCGAGTTCACCCAGGCATTGGAGAGCAGTTCCTATCGCGATGCCGTCCATGCGCTGGAGCAGAAAGTGCACGAACAGCGCGAGACACGGCTGGATGCACTGGAGCGCAAGGCGGCCGAGCAGGGTTTCGACCTGCAGGACACGCCGGCCGGCCTGGCCATCCTGGTGGCCGACGAAGAAGAAAACGGCGAGCCGAACAACGCCAACGGCGAGCAGCAGGCACGCCGGGAGACCCAGCGCGCGCTCCAGACGGAATTGCAAGACATTCTGCGCGAGGTGCGGAGCCTGGAGCGTGACGCGCGCGAGGAACGCCGCGGGCTGGATAAAAGGGTGGCCGAGGCCGCCGTGCTTGACGAGTTTGACAGGCTGCGCGAGCAATATGTGGACGAACCGACCATCCACACCTATCTCCACGCCGCGCGCGAGGACCTGATCGACCAGGTGGCGCGAAACGCGCCGGGACTGGACGAAAAGGACCCCGACCAGTTCATCGATTTGCGTCGCTACGAGGTCAATATCCTCGTCGACAACGTCGTCGGCAAGGGCGCGCCGGTGGTGGTCCAGCTCAACCCGACCTACGAGAATCTCTTCGGCCGCCTGGAGTATGAGACGCAGGGGCACGCGATGACGACCCATTTCACCCAGATCAGGGCCGGTGATCTCCATCGCGCCAACGGTGGCTATCTGGTCATGTATGCGCTCGACCTGATCCGCCAGCGGGAAACGTGGGAAGCACTGAAGAGGGCGCTGAAAGCCCAGGAGATCGAGACGCGGCCGCAATCTTCCGATGGCCCCATCATCGCCAACTCCCTGTGGCCGCAGCCCGTCCCGCTGGACGTCAAGATCATCCTTCTGGGCAGTTCCGGCGTCTACGACTCGCTCTACTGGAACGACGAAGAGTTCAGCGATCTGTTCAAGGTGCGGGCCGACTTCAGCGACACGATGCCCCGCGACGCGGCCAACGAGATGCTCTATGCCGCCTTCATCGCTTCTCGCTGCCAGGAAGAGAAACTTCGCCCCTTCGGTCGCGATGCCGTGGCGATAATTATCGAAGAGGGCGCGCGACTGGCCGAACACCAGCGCAAATTGAGCACGCGCTTTGGAGCCATCGCCGACCTGGCGCGCGAATCCAGCTACTGGGCCGGTATCGGCGGCCATGAGGTCGTGACGGCCGACGACGTGCGTGAGGCGCTCAAAGAGCGCATCCATCGCGCCAGCCAGGACGCCGAACAGGTGCGTGAGGATATTCTGGAAGGGACGATCTTCATCGCTACCCAGGGCGAAGCCGTCGGGCAGGTCAACAGCCTGTCGGTGCGTGAAGTGGGTGATTTCATCTATGGCCATCCCGGCCGAATCAGCGCGCGCACGTTCATGGGCGACAACGGCCTGCTCCATATTGAGCGCGAGACCGACATGGACGGCCCCATTCATGAGAAGGGCGTGCTGATCCTGAACGGCTACCTCGGCGGCACCTATGCCCAGCACCAGCCGCTATCGCTGAATGCCAGCCTGACCTTCGAGCAAACCTATGGCGGCATCGACGGCGACAGTGCCTCATCGACCGAGCTATACGCGCTGCTCTCCAGCCTCAGCGGCTATCCGATCCGGCAAGGCATCAGCGTCACCGGCTCGGTCAACCAGCGTGGCGAGATCCAGCCCATTGGCTCGGTCAACGAAAAAATCGAGGGGTTCTTCGATATCTGCCACGCGCGCGGCCTGACCGGCGATCAGGGTGTCATCATCCCGGCCACCAACGTCGTGAATCTGATGCTGCGCGAGGATGTTGTCGCGGCCGTTTGCGCCGGTCAATTCCATGTCTGGCCGATCACGTCCATCAACGAGGGCATCGAACTGCTGATGGGGCGACCGGCCGGTGAGGCGGATGAGGCGGGCAACTATCCTGAGGGCACCGTCCACCACGCCGTCAAGAAACGGCTGATGGAGCTGGCGATGGAACTCAAGTCGTTCGGCGACGATCGCGGTCACGACCAGAGCGAGGACGACGAAGACTAGATCATTGCTGCGAAAGGTGATGCGCCAGGCGCAAGATGGCGATGACGCTCTTGGCGTCCTCGAGGCGGCCGTCAATAGCCATCGCCACAAGCTCTTCCAGCGGCCACGTCTCGACGGTGATCTCCTCGTCGATATCCATGGGCAGCGGATCGGCCGTCAGCCCGGTCGCCACGAAGAGCGCCATTCGCTCGTTGGACATCCCCGGCGCGGCCCACACCTCGCCCAGCGAGATCATTTCCGCCGCCCGATAGCCCGTCTCCTCGCGCAGCTCGCGCTGCGCGCACTGCAGCCACGGCTCATCCCCCTCTCGGGTTCCGGCGGGCAGCTCGAAGAGCAGGGTGCCCAGAGTGGGGCGATATTGACGCAGCATCAGCAGCGCCGGAGCGCCGTCAGCGGTGGTCACCAGCGGGGCCAGCACGACCGCGCCGGGATGCTCGACCATCGCGCGCTCGTAGTCCGCGCCGTCGTCCATGCGAACGGTATTGACGCGAACGCGCCATTTACCGTCCCAAATGATGCGAGATTCGAGAATCTCCATTAGGGCTTGGGGGGAATCCTGATCTGCTGCCCGACTTCGAGCCGATCGGGGTTGGTAATCCCGTTATATTGGGCCAATTCCTGGAAGGTGAATCCATAGCGCAGGCCGATGCGATAGAGATTGTCGCCGGGCTGCACGGTATGGATGATCTCGCCGGAGGAAGAGGTTTCCGCAGTCGGTTCGGTTGGCGCGGTTTCCTGTGTTGTCTCCCCGCCGGGTTGTGCGGCCGGATCAGGGGTTGGCGTCGCGTCGGTCGGCAGCGGCTGGTTGGGGTCGGCCGTCATGAGCGGCGCGGGCGTGGGGCTGGCCCCCACCGGCGGCAGGACGATGGTCCCCGGGGCCAATGTCCCCGGCGCGGGCGCGGTGGCCAGGGCGGCGGCCGTGGATGTGGCCAGGAAGTTCTGGCTCTCGGGCGCGGGAATTTCGCAACCGGTTAACCCAAACAGCACGAGCATTGAGGTCAACAACAATAAGAGTGTACTGCGTTTCATGCGCGAACTTCTCCAGTGTTCAAACCGGCGCGCCCATGGTGTGCGGCGGGTGAACTATCGCGGCATGGCCTCATCGATTATCCATGCCGATGACGAACTGCAATGCCGTTCAAGAGACGGCATGTAAACATAATGTAGTCTATCATACAGCCGAATGAAGGGCAATATGTCGAATAAGCCGATGATCGTATAATTACGAGGATGTTTGCGACAAATGTCACCAGAATTTCGGGGCCAACTTCGGAGCCATAGCGTGGCTTTTCCTTTGTCACAGATACCCATGACGCGCGCGCATATCGGGATTAATGCTCACTTGCTTGCCACAGCCACAGGCTACCGGCGCGCGGGCATCCATCACTACATCCATCAGATCGTGCGCCATCTGCCGCCCACGACCGTGACGCGCTACACGGTCTATACCCGCCTCACGGATGGGTGGGAGCATCGATCCGATATGGGCATGGTCGGAACGCGTCTGCCGACGGAAAACCGCGCCGCGCGCATCGTCTGGGAGCAGGCCGTGTGGCCGTTCCAGGCCCGGCGCGACGAGTTGACGCTGATGCACAGCATGGCCTTCGCCATGCCCCGCCTCGCCCCTTGCCCCGTCGTCGTCACCATCTACGATCTGAGTTTTGTCGAGAATCCCGAAGCGTTTCCGGCGGCCCAGCGCCGCTATCTGCAGCACGAGACCGCCTACTCCTGCGCCCATGCCGCACGGCTCGTGGCCATCTCCGAATCAGGCCGCCGCGATATCCATCGCCACTTCGACGTGCCGTTGGAGCGGATCGATGTCGTGACGCCCGGCGTCGATGATCGTTATCGCCCGCTGCCCGCCGATCGGGTTGCCGCCTTCCGGCGGGAAAAGGGGCTGCCCGAAATCTTCATCCTCCATGTCGGCACACTCCAGCCGCGCAAGAATATCCCCACCCTGCTGGATGCTCTGGCCCGCCTCGAGCGGCCCGACGTGGCGCTGGTGCTGGTCGGCGGCCGCGGCTGGATTTATGAGGAGATCTTCGCCCGCGTGCAAGCGTTGGGGCTGGCCGATCGCGTTCGCTTCGCCGGCTATGTGGGCGACGAGGAGCTGCCGCTGTGGTACAACGCCGCAGCCGTGCTGGCCTTCCCCTCGTTCTATGAGGGCTTCGGCATGCCCGTCGCCGACGCGCTGGCTTGCGGCACGCCGGTGGTTGCCGCGGCCACGTCCTCCATCCCTGAGGCGGGCGGCGATGTGGCGCTCTATTTTGAGCCGCGCGACGCCGATGAATTGGCCGAACGACTGCGACAAGCGCTCGACGATCCGGCGATACGTCGAAACGCCCGTGCGGCAGGCCCGGCTCATGCGGCTCGCTTCTCCTGGGCGCGTTCGGGCGCGGAAATGGCGGCCGTCTATCAACGCGCGGCGGCCGAACCGGCGAGGAGCATGGTATGATGCGATCCCGGGTTATCCATTGGATAACGATCGTCACCGACCTGCTGCTGATCAACCTTGCCTTCTGGACGGCTTACCTGGCCCGCTACGTCTGGCAGTGGTTGCGGCCGGTCCTGTATCTGGAGCCGTACCGCGACTACCTGGGCCAGCAGCTTGTGCTGACGATCCTGCTGGCAATTGCGTTTCGCTATACGGGCGTGTGGCGCCGGCGGCGCGGCGAATTGTGGCTGGACGAAGTGGCCCGCATTATCACCGCCACGGCCGCGGGCATTATGCTCATGATGGCCGTCACCTTCTTTCTGCAGCCGTCTCCTTTCTCCCGCCTGCTCATTTTCTGGGCCTTGCTGTTCATCGTCCTGTTCCTCAGCGTGTCCCGCCTGTTGCGCCGCCTCACCCTGTCGCTGCTCTACCGGCGCGGCATTGGCGTGGATCGCGTCCTGGTGGTCGGCGTCGGCGAGACGGGGCGCAGCGTCATTCGCACACTCCTGGCCCGGCCCGATCTGGGCTTCAACATGGTCGGCTATCTGGACGAGGAAACTCACGAAAATAACGGCCATATCGGTCGCGTCCCCCGTCTGGGCGGCTTCGGTGATCTGGATCGGCTGCTGCGCGAATACGCCCCGCTCCACACCGTCTTCATCGCCTTGCCCGGCACGATGCAACCCCAACTCCTCAACATGCTGCAAATATGCAGCCAACACGAGGTGCGGGCGCTGGTCGTGCCCGATCTGCTGCAATTGAGTCTCAATCGCGTGGAGTTTTCCAATATGGCCGGGGTGCCCGTGCTGGGCATGCGCGACATGGCCGCCTTTGGTCACATCAGCCGGTCGGGACGGGTCTTAAAACGGGCGCTCGATCTGACCCTCATCCTCCTGCTGTCCGTGCCGACATTGCTGGTCATGGCCGTGCTGGCTCTGATTATCAAGCTGGACTCCCCCGGGCCGATCTTCTATACCTCGCCTCGCGTCGGCCGCGAGGGGCGCGTGTTCAACATGTACAAATTCCGGTCGATGGTGACCGACGCCGACGAACAAAAAGAGTCGTTGCGCGAATTAAACGAAGCCGACGGCCCGCTGTTCAAGATCAAGAACGACCCGCGCCAAACCCGCACCGGGCGCCTCATCCGCCGGCTCAGCCTCGACGAACTGCCGCAGGTCTTTAATGTATTGCTGGGTCAAATGAGCCTGGTAGGCCCGCGGCCGCCCCTGCCCGAAGAAGTGGCGCTCTATAAGCCGTGGCATCATCAGCGGTTGGCCGTGGTCGGCGGCATGACCGGCCTGTGGCAGGTCAGCGGCCGGTCGGACCTGTCGTTCGACGAGCTTTGCCTGCTCGATATCTATTATATTGAGAACTGGACGTTGGGGTCGGACGTGAGGATACTGCTCCAGACCATCCCGCACCTGGTGTCGCGCAAGGGGGCCTATTAGAAAAGGTCGCCGAGGTTCCGACGAGCCTTATTCGTCACCGCCTTCCTCGGGCGCGGCCGGCTGATCCATACCCACCACGTCGCCGTGGACATTGATAACCACCCGAAAGCCGAACATCCCCAGCATGTCACGGGCCTGGGCCGGGACGCCCTGATCGATGATCTGATCGGCCGTCAGATTGCGCAGCGAAGCGTCGATGGCCGCCTTGGTCAGCAAGTCATCCTGGCCGATCATCTCCATCGCCTGCGTCACGGCCATATCCTTGTTCCGGGACAGCTGCTCAATGAAGAAGGCCAGAATTTGACGGTCAACATACTCGGCATCGACATGACGGTGGAAGCCGTCGTCATCAATCACATACTGGGCCTCACCGCCGACGACGGCCATCGTCACGGGGTTTTCGTATTCGTCAAAAATAAGACCGTCAAATATTGCTTGCCGCGCCATGAACCTGTTACTCCTGTGGGACGGATTCGGCTCGAAGCCATCCATGATATTCCAAACCCGTAAATCTTGATTATAAGAGATTATATCGAACCTGTTGGCGAAATCGGGATGACTCCATCATACTCTCACCCGCAGACGTCGTTAAACCAAATATGAGCGCAAATACCAGCTATGTGACCGTCAATAGACCTATGCTATAATGCCAAGGTTAACACGACAGGCATTTTCGCCTGAATGTGCGTCGATCCGTATCGGTGTCCCTGGCGATAACCAGAGTGGCGACTTCAATCACGGCGGCGAACAATCTGTCAATGAATCTTGGAAAGGATAACTAGTCACCTTGTTCCGACCACTAGACTGGCTGCTGGGATTTTTCTCTCTGGATATCGGCATCGACCTGGG
>DAOMSB010000048.1:0-20477 GCA_035446145.1 Promineifilum sp. (SeqCode)
GGAAACCGGGCGCATGACAACCTGCTCACACTGTGGCGCAAACAACCGGGACGACGCGGCTTTCTGCCGCAATTGCGGCCGTCTTTTATCGGCCGCCTGCCCCCGCTGCGGCGCGGCCGCCACGCCGGACGCCAACTTCTGCGACACCTGCGGCTCCCCCCTCAGCCCCCGCGCCTGGATGGGAATTACGAATTACGAATTACGAATGACGAATGAAGAAGGGCCGGCTACAACCAATCACCCCGTCCCCCCTTCTCCCCTTCTCCCTTTCTCCCCTGCTCCTGCTTCCCGGCCCCTCGACCGCTTCATCCCGCCCGAACTGCTGGCCAAACTGAGCGAGGCGCGCGGTTCGGCCGGCGAGCGGCGCGTGGTCACACTGCTCTTTTGCGACATCCAGGGTTCCACCGCGTTGGCCGAAGCCCACGACCCGGAGGAATGGACGGAGATCGTCAACGCCGCCTTCGAGCAGATGGTGCGGCCGATCTATAAATATGAGGGCACCGTGGCCCGGCTCATGGGCGACGGCTTGCTGGCCTTCTTCGGCGCGCCCATCGCCCACGAGGACGACCCGCGCCGGGCGGTGCTGGCCGCGCTGGCCATCGTCGAGGGCGTCCACGCCTGGCGCGCGACGCTGCCGCCGGCCTATGCCGGTCTCGACGTGCGCGTGGGGATCAACACCGGTCTCGTCGTCGTCGGCGCGGTGGGCAGCGACTTGCGGCTGGAATACAGCGCCATCGGCGACGCCATTAATCTGGCCGCGCGCATGGAGCAGACGGCCGCCCCCGGCACAGTGCAGATCGCCGAGGATACCTGGCGCCTGGTGGCCGATCAGTTTGAAGTTGAGCCGCTCGGCCTGATTGCCGTGAAAGGCAAGACCCAACCCGTCGCCGCGTGGCGCGTTTTGCGGCGCGGGATGGATGCTCGCCGCACCGCCGGAGGCATGCGCGCTCCGCTCATCGACCGGCGCATGGCGTGGGAGGCGCTCCGGCAAGGGATCGACGATCTCGGTAACGGCCGCGGCAGCGTCGTGTTTCTGACCGGCGAAGCCGGGCTGGGCAAGACCCGCCTCATCGACGAGGTCGCCGAACAGCTGCTGCCGGAACTCAGCCCGCCCGGACGCATCTTCGACGCCTCGGCCGTTTCCTACGAGACCAATCAGCCCTATGGCTTGCTCGTTCGGCTGCTGCGGCGGCCGATGAACATCATGTCGGGCGATTCGCCGGAGCAAATGCGCGCGGCCATCAGCGCCACCTTTGCCGACGCTGAAGACCGCGCCCTTGTGGAAACGCTGTTCGGCGTGGCCGATCCCGGCAGCGGGCAGGAAATTGGCGGGGAAGGCTTCGCCGACCGGCTGGACACCGTGCTGGAGCGCTACTGGCAGGCACAGGCGGCCGATGGGCCGCTGGTGCTGGCTCTCGACGACCTGCAATGGCTCGATACGTCCTCGGCCGAACGGTTGACGCGGCTGGTTCGCCTGACCGAAGACACGCCCATCCTGTTCATCGGGGCCATGCGCCGCGACCGCCGCTCGCCGGCCTGGACGCTCAAGGAGACGGTGGCCCGCGAATTGCCCCATCGCCAGACCGAGGTCAATCTGAATCCGCTCAATGACGGCGAAAGCCGCGCCCTGCTGGCCGGGCTGCTGGCGGTAGCCGAGCCGCCGCGCTTGCTGTCGTCGCTCATCCTCGACAAGGCCGAAGGCAACCCCCTCTTCCTTGAGGAAGTCGTGCGCCATCTCATCGAGCGCGGCGACTTGCGGCGGGCGGCCGAGGCGTCCGGCGAATGGCAGGTGACCCCCACAGCCATCACCCTGCCCGATTCGCTGCAATCGCTGCTAACGGCGCGCTTCGACCGGCTGGACGAATCGGCCCGGCGGGTGCTGCAAATTGCGGCGATCATCGGCCGTCATTTCTACCGCACGCCGTTGGCGGCCTTGGTCGATGACCCCGCCCGCCTCGACAGCTGCCTGCTGGAGCTGCAACGGCTGGAACTCATCCGCGAGGTCGGCCGCGTGCCCGAACCGAGCTATCTGTTCAACCACAGCCTGACCCAGGAAGCGGTCTATAACACCATCCTGCTGAAGCAGCGCCGGGTGCTGCACTTGCGCGTGGCCGAAGTGATTGAAAAGCTGCGCGCCGCCAACCCGGCAGCCGTCGCCGCCATGCTGGCCCACCACTTCATTGAGGGGGACGCCCCCCAGCGAGGTCTGCCCTATTTGCTGACGGTCGGCGCATCCGCTCTGAAGCTCCATGCCGTCGACGAAGCCCTCGCTGCCTATGACAAGGCCCTGCCCATCGCCCGCGCGCTGCCCGACCGTTCGGCCGAGCTGATCGCAATCTACTCCGGTCGCGGCCGTTGTTTAGAGCTGCTTTCCCAATTTGCCGAGGCCAGGGCGATCTATGAGGAGATGGAGGCGCTGGCCGTGGAGCGGGCCGACCCGGCGCTGGAGCTGGAGGCGATCATTGCCCAGGGCAAGCTCCTGGGCAATGTGACGCCTCTCTATGACCCTGTGCGCGGCCGCGCCTTGATGGAGCGCGCCCGGTTGCTGGCCGAGGCCACCGGTAACCACGCCGCCGAGGTGCGCATCCTCTGGAATCTGGTCAACATCGACCGCTTTGACGTCAATTCACTGGACAACGCCGTTGTCAACGGCGAGCGTGGTATCATGCTGGCCCGTGAACTCGGCCTGCAGGAGGAGTTGGCCTACCTGCTCAACGACATGAGCGACATCTACGGCACGTCGGGTCAGGTCGATATGGCGCGCGCCACCCTGGTCGAAGCTCGCGCTCTCTGGCGAACGCTGGGCAACGAGGGCATGCTGGCCGACACCCTGTCCAACTCCTCGATTTGGTCATCGCTCAACGGCCAACTGCCCGATGGGCTGGCTTTTGCCGAAGAAGCCAACGCCATCGCCACCCGTCTGGGCAACATTTGGGGCGAGTCCTACAGCACAGGGGCGCGGGGTCTTGCATTGCTCCTGATGGGGTTGTGGGGTCGGGCAATCGCCGAACTGCGAGCGGGAATAGAGAAAGCCGGCGCGGCCAACTTCGTCGGCGGACAGATCATTATCGGATCGTTCCTGTCGCGCATCTTCCTTGATATCGGCGACACCGCCGGCGCGATTGACATTGCCCAACAGGCAATCGATATCGCCGAGGAGCGGCTGCCCCAGTTTGCCGGCATCGGCCTCGGCCGCCTGGCTGCCGCCCAGATCGCCCAGGGCGATATTGAAGCCGCGGCCGAAACGCTGGCCAATCCGCTGGCCTCGCTGGAGAAGCAGCAATTCTTCGTCGTCTACGACATCAGCGCCGGCCATACCCGTCTGGCATTGACTCGCGGGCTGTTCGACGAGACGCTGGCGCAGGCTGATGACGCGATCAACCGGCTGACCTACGTCGGGGCCGATGTTTGGCTGCCCGATCTCTATCATCTGCGGGCCATGGCGCTGATTGAATTGGAGCGGTTCGATGAAGCCGTCGTCGATCTGACCACGGCCATCGACGCGGCGCGGCGGACAGGGACCCGCGGTGGTCTCTGGCAAGTCCTGATCACTCGCACCAAGCTGGCCCGGACTCGCGGCGAGCCGGATGAGGAATGGCGCGCCGCGGCCATTGCCGAGATCGACTTCCTGGCCGCCAACCTCTACCCCGACGAGCTGCGCGCCTCGTTTCTGGCGCGGCCGGATGTGGCGCGGATTATGCAGGCGGCCGACGTGGAACGTTAACAGGCTTGTTCAATAAGGACACAACGTCCGAAGGACACAACGTCCAATCCATCACCTGAGGAGAATCACGATGCGAGAGCTTATAATCGATTTCATCACCTCTCTGGACGGCTACGCGTCGGCCGATGGCTGGCCCGGCTGGTGGGGCCTCGAAGGGCCGGAGTACTTCGCCTGGCTCGGCGAACAACCGCCGGTGACCTACCTGATGGGCGCGAACACCTACCGACTGATGCACGGTTTCTTCGCCGGCCTCACCGGGGGAGAGATGCCGGCGGGAGCGGCCGAGATGGGAGCCGAGGAGGAGGCCAGCGTCGACGAACTCACGCGAGCGCCGAAGGTGGTGTTCTCGGCCACGCTCGAGGAGCCTCTGGCCTGGGCCAACACGACCCTCGTGCGCGGCGACGCCGTGGAGGCGGTGCGGGCGATGAAAGCGGAAGGCTCCGGCATCCTCAGCACACTCGGCAGCATCAGCCTGGCCCGTTCGCTGCTGCGCGCCGGGATCGTGGATCGCTTTCGGGTCGTGATGTTCCCGGTGATCACCGGCGCTACCGGCGCGGAGCGCATCTACGACGGCTATCCCGACGTCATGCTCGAGATGATCGACCATCGCACCTTTGACGGCCGCATCCAGCTCGTCGAGTATCGGCCGCGCGTGCTGGAGGGGCCGCCCCCGGCGCAATAGCTCCAGGATTGAGCAGCAGGATGGCTCCTGTTTATGGTTCTTTTTGCCTGTCTCCGGCTTCAGGTTTATACTGCTCTCGCGCAGCATCGCACCCTGTCCGCTTGCGACTCACACCCATCGTCAGATGCCACAATAGACTTGGGGACATATCATGAGCGACGATCCAAAACTCTCCACAATCCGTCAGATCGCGGTGACCGTCAGTGACGTTGACCTCGCCCTGGGGTTCTACCGCGACATGCTGGGTATCCCCTTTCTCTTCAGCGCCGGCCCCGACCTTGCTTTTCTCGATGCCGGCGGCGTTCGCCTGATGCTCAGCGTTCCGCAAGGAGCCGGGTCTGTCGGCCATAATTCCATTCTCTATTTCACGGTTTCGAACATCGCCGCAACCCACGCCGCACTGGTTGCGCGCGGCGCCCCACATGAAGAAGCACCTGCTCTCGTCGCAAGGATGCCGGACCATGAACTATGGATAAGCTTCCTGAGAGACCCGGACGGCAACCTCGTCGGTCTGATGGAGGAAAAGCGGTAACTCCGCACACTCGAGCCGCCCCGTAATTCACACTGAATCGGGCCGTTTTGCCGAGCGAATTTCTTACCGGTCATCCCCCTACATGCTATACTCCCCCCACGCGGGAACCAATTCAAAGGGAGTTTCATCAATGGCTGATACATATGGCGTAATCATCATCGGCGGCGGCATCAACGGCTGTTCCACCGCCTTGCAGCTGGCCCGGCGCGGGGTCAAGGTCGCGGTCGTGGAGAAGGACAGCATCGGCGACGGCCCCACCGGCCCCTCGGCGGCCGTCATGTCGACGGCATAGCCGGCTTGCGTCTGCCCATAATCGCCGTTGTTCTTCAGCAAGATGCCGCGCCGCCACAACAGCAGCAGCTTCTCCTCATCGTCGACGCGCGGCCGGCAGATCTGGAGCGCTTCTTAATTACAGGAGGGGGCAGCCTCGCGTTCGCCCCACTCGCCCATGACTTCGCCCAGATAGCTCAGGGCCAGGATGCGGGTTTGAACAAGGTCGTGCTGTTGGGCCAGCCGGCAGGCCTCACGCAGGGCGGCTTCGGCTTCGGCCCGGCGGCCGTTGTGGTACAGAAAAGTCCCCAGGTATGTCTGCATCCCGGCGATGAGCGCGGAGGGAACGGCCGCCGCCTGCTCCAGCACCTGCAACCCGTCCGAAAATAGCGCCGTCCCTTCCAGATAGCGGCTGCGATACTCGAAGAAGCGGCCGAGACCGCCGACCAACTGGAGCAGCCGCTCCCAATTCGCGGTCGACAAAGCCCAGCGCCAGGCCGTCCGGCAATTCTCCAGATCCGCTTCGATGGCGGCCAGGGTCTGGAGCGCATCCTTGCCCTGCAAGTCCGGCTCCAGCGCCTGCAGCCAGGTCGCAAAATAGCGGGCATGGGCCGCTTCCGTGCGGGATTGCTCTTCCCCTTCGGCGGCCAGCTGCTCCTGGGCGAATTGCAGCAGCAGCGGGTGGCGGCGAAAACGGCGGTCGCCATCCAGCCGCAAAAAGGAGCGATCCACCAACGCCATCAAGTGCGGCAGGCTCGCCCCGGCCACCTGTTCCGCGGCCGCGCGGGTGAAACCGCCACGAAAGACGGACACCCGCCGAAACAGCTGCTGCTCCTCGGCCGCCAGCAACTGCCACGAGCTGTCGACAACCGCCTGCAGGCTGCGATGGCGTTCGGGCACATCGAGCAAGGTTGTTGTCAGGCTGTCCAGCCCACACTCAATCTCGGCCACAATATCGGCCACCGCCAGCACGCGCGCCCAACTCGCCGCCAGTTCCAAAGCCAACGGCAGGCCGCCAACGAGCCGGCACAACTGCATGACGGCCATCTCTTGTCCATCCAGCTGGAACGAGGACTGGACACGTTGGGCGCGGTCGACAAAGAGCTGCACGGCCGAATACTCCGCCGGCGGCAAATGATCATCGCGGCCCTCATCATCGACGACGGTCGACAGGCTGACGACCCTGGGGAACGGCAGCCCCCGCAAATCCAGCACCGCCTCCGCTTGCAGGCGCAGTCGTTCGCGGCTGGTGACGATGAGGCGCACGTCGGGGGCTTGTTGGCCGATATCGGTGATGAGGGCCAACAGATCGGGGGTGATCAGGTGTTCCAGATTGTCCAGCACCAGCAGCATTTCGCGGCCTTGCAGATGGCTGAGCAGCTGCTTGTCCGGTTCAGTCTGACCGGAGAAGATGAGGCCGATGGCTTCGGCGACGGCCGTCACCATCTCATTCCGCGACGCGCATTTCACCAGCGACACGAGCCACACGCCGTCGGCGAACTGCCCAATCTGTGCCCGTGCCGCCTCATGGGCCAGCCGCGATTTGCCCATTCCCCCCGGCCCAACAATGGTGAGCAGACGGCTGTTCGGCCCCTGCAGCCAGGTTGTGATCCGCGCCAGCTCCTCGGAGCGGCCGATGAAAGCGGTGCCGGCAGCGAGCAGGTTGTGCGGGGCGGTGTCGGCGCGGGGGAGAGCAGTTGAATTTTCCCCCTCACTCGAGGGCGACAGATCGCTCAGCTGCCCCTCCGCGATCTGCTTGTAGAGCAAAACCGTCTCCTCGGCCGGCTTCACGCTCAATTCCTCGTTCAGGATACGGCGATATTGCTCATATTGGGCCAGGGCAGCCGGCCGTTGATTGTTTTGGGCAAAGAGCGTCATCAATTGCCGGTGAATGTCTTCCTGCAATGGGTCAACGGCCAGCAGTTGTTGGGCATAGGCAATGGCCGTATCCAATCGGCCGCGCTGCCGGTGGAAGGCAACCAGATCGGCCAGAGCAGCGAGGAACTGTTGGCGCAAGCGCTCCTGTTCCAGCAGCACCCACGCTTCAAATTCAGGCGCGTTGCGGATGTTGAAGCCGGCCAGGAAATCGCCGCGATAGAGGGTGACGGCCGCCGCCAATTGGGCCGCGCCGGCATGCCCCAGTTTGCCGGACCTCTTTTGCTCGTCCCTTGCCTGGCTGGCGGCTCGCTGGAATGCGGCCGTATCCAGCATGTAGTCCTGTTCGGTATTGAATGCGACCGTATGTCGCTCGGCAAGCACGGCCGTCGGTAACTGCTTGCGCAAACTGGTGAGGGCGACGCTGAGATTGGCCAACGCGCGGTTCTGATCGTTGTCCGGCCAAAGAAGCGCGGCCAACGTTTCACGGGGGTGCGGTCGCGGGTTGCAGGCCAGATAAACGAGCAAGCCCTCGACCTTGCGCGAGGCAAATTGGGAAACGGCCGTGTTCCGATAGGTAATCGTCAACCCGCCCAACAACGAAAGCTGCAATTCAGCTTGTGCCATGTCTGCAATCGTGTTCCAGCTTCTCTCTCAAAAAGACAGAAAATAAAGAGTTCCTAAAGAGCGTCACGCTAGAATAACCATGAGTAAAATGTCTTGCCATCTCCACGGGCGGTATGATTATAGCAATGCTGGAACCGGGAGGAAATGGCATTGAACAATTGACGTAACGGAAACAAATTCAGGAACCAACCCCATGCCCACGCGCGAATACAAAGCCTATCTGCTTAGACTGTGGCGCGAGAGCCACGAAGCAGCCTGGCGGGCCATGCTGGAAAATCCAAACAGTAATGAGCGGATCGCGTTTGCCACATTGGGGGAGCTGGTTGCCTATTTGGAGGAGAAAACGGGGGAACAGATTCGACCGCTGCCTATAGAACAATCATCGGCATCAGAGATGAGTCGATTGTAAATGACCACTTTTTATGGAGGCTCCTGTGAAAATTTTGAAATGGGTTGGAATTGTTATCGGTGTGTTGATCGCCTTGGTCGTGGTCGTTGGCCTGATTGGATACATCCGGGGCGGGTCAATGCTGACCAGGAAATTTGACTATACGCCGGATAATATCACCGTGCCGACCGACGCCGAGGCCGTGGCCAATGGTGAATACCTGGTGAAGCACTTCATGCTTTGTGCCGACTGTCATGGCGAAAACCTGGCCGGCAAGGAGTTTATCAATGATCCGAGCTTTGCCACCATCTACACGCCTAACCTGACCAGTGGACAGGGCGGCATCGGCGCGACTTACACCGACGCCGACTGGATTCGTGCCTTGCGCCACGGAATTCGCCCGAACGGTGAAGTGCTGATGATCATGCCATCGAATGAATACACGCACGCGGATGCAGGTGAGTTAGGCGATATGATCGCTTATCTCAAGACGCTGCCGGCCGTTGACAATCCGATTCCGGCCCGCAAGCTCACCACCGTTCCCCGCATCCTGATGGGGTTGGGCGTCATCCCCGCGGCCGAGCTTCTTCCGGCGATGAGCATCGATCACAACGCCCCGCCAACCACGGCCCCGGCGCGCGGCGCCACCGCCGAATATGGCGCGTATCGGGTACTGACCTGTAAGGGCTGCCACAGCCCTAATCTGGCCGGCGCGCCGGCTGATGCCCAGACAGGTTTGCCTGCCGCCCCCAACCTGACCCCGGGCGGCGAGATAGCCGGTTGGACGGAAGAAGAGTTCCTGACCACGCTGGCCACCGGCGTGACGCCAAGCGGCAGGGAGCTAAGCCCCGCCATGCCCTGGCCCGCCATCGGCACGGCCGACAAGGAAGATTTGCAGGCGATCTGGGCCTATCTGCAGACACTTCCGTCGACTCCGACAAACAATTAGCATAGCGGGTTTTCTTCGCGATTTCCAACGGGCATGGAGTTTTCCATGCCCGTTGTGTTTTTACGCCTGGGCAGCTCCCCGATAATTCATTTTGAAGCAGACCGGTTTATGGATCGAAATTCTTACCGGCCACTCCCCATCATGCTATACTCCCCCACGCGGGAACCATTTCAAACGGGAGTTTCATCAATGGCAGAAACATATGACGTAATCATCATCGGCGGGGGCATCAACGGCTGCTCCACCGCTCTGGAACTGGCGCGGCGCGGCGTCAAGGTCGCCGTCGTCGAGAAAGACAACATCGGCGACGGACCGACCGGTCGCTCTTCGGCCGTCATCCGCATGCACTACTCCAACGAGCTGACCGCCCGCATGGCCTACTACAGCCTGGGCGTCTTCAGCGACTTTGAGGAGCGGGTCGGCGGCGAGTGCGGCTTCCGGCGCAGCGGCTTTCTGGCGCTGGCTTCGGCCGACAACCGCGAGGGGCTGGTGGCCAACGTCGCCATGCAGCGCGCCATCGGCATCCGCACCGAGGTGATCACGCCCGAAGCGGTGCGCGAGATCATGCCCGGCCTGGAGACGGCCGATACAGTCGCCGCCGCCTGGGAAGAGGACAGCGGCTACGCCGACCCCTATCTGACCGTCACTTCCTACGCCGCCGCAGCCAAGCGCGCCGGGGCACGTCTGCTGATCAACACCGCCGTCACCGGCATCACCCGTCACGGCGACCGCGTCACCGGCGTGACGACGACGGCCGGGGAGCTATCCGCGCCGGTCGTGGTCAATTGCGCCGGGCCGTGGGGGGCGCGCGTGGCGCGCATGGCGGGGCTGGATATTCCCGTCAACGCTTGCCGGGTACAGATTTCGCTCTTCAGGCGGCCGAGCGGCGAAGAAGCGGCCCACCCCGTCGTCATCGACTTCACCAACGCCACCTACTTCCGCAGCGAGACGGGCAACCTGACCCTCGTGGGGGTCGTCGATCCGGCCGAGGCCAACGCCGTCGTCAACCCCGACAAGTATGACGAGAGCGTCGACACCGACTTCATCCTCGACACCGGCGAGCGGCTCATTCGCCGCTACCCGGCCATGGAGCGCAGCGACAGCGCCGGCGGCTATGCGGCGATGTACGACGTCACCCCCGACTGGCACGTCATCGCCGACGAACCGTTGCCCGGCAGCGGCTTCTTCCTGTGCTGCGGCTCCAGCGGCCACGGCTTCAAGCTCGGCCCGGCCACCGGCCTGATGGTCGCCGACCGGGTGATGGGCGTCGCCAATCCGCTGTTCGACACCCACCTGTTCCGTCTCGGCCGCTTCGCCGACGATGAGCCGGTGCGCGGGCGATATGAGTACAGTATCGCGGGATAGAATCTGTCGCCCGCGATGCTGTACTCATACAGCATCGCCGGTTAATAACAAGGTTTGGAAACCGGGTTTCTTCCGGGAAACCCGGTTTCCAGGAACTCCCTCCGACTTGTGCATTCCCCCTTTCCTCGCTACACTTAATTTCCGGAATTACCCACCTCGCAAGTGACCCTATAGCGCCATCGACGAAGCCAACTTCGTTCGGCGTGGCTGCTTGCATCAACCGCGGAGGAAGTTAAATGATCAAGCCTGTCATCCTGACCCTGGACGATGAACCGCAGGTCTTGAACGCTGTCGCTCGGGATCTGCGCGCCCATTTTCGCAACGATTATCGCATTGTCAGCGCAAGCTCCGGCAAGGATGCCCTGGACGCGCTGCGACAATTGAAACAACGCAACACGCCGGTGGCCCTCTTTTTGGCCGACCAGCGCATGCCGCAAATGACCGGCGTGGAGTTCCTGGAAGCAGCCCAGGTATTCTACCCCGACGCCCGCAAGGTTCTGCTGACCGCCTACGCCGACACCGAGGCCGCCATCGCCAGCATCAACAAGGTCGGCCTCGACCACTATCTGATGAAGCCCTGGGATCCGCCGGAGATCAACCTCTATCCGATCCTCGACGACCTGCTGAGCGACTGGTGGGCCACGACCCCCCTGCCGTTCGAGGGGATCCGCGTGGCCGGCACGCTCTGGTCGCCCGCTTCCCACAACCTGAAGGATTTCCTGGCCCGCAATCGCATCCCGTATCAGTGGCTCGACGTGGAGAAGGACACCGAGGCCCACGCGCTGGTGGAAAAACAGTTCACCGGCGGCGCGGCCCGCTTTCCCGTGGTCTTCTTCCCCGACGGGACGACGCTCATCGAGCCAAGCCTGACCGACGTGGCCGCGAAGGCCGGGCTGCAGACGGTGGCCGGCGCTCCTTTCTATGACATGATCATCATCGGCGGCGGCCCGGCCGGGCTGGGCGCGGCCGTCTATGGCGCGTCGGAAGGGCTATCGACGGTCATGATCGAACGTGAGGCGACCGGCGGCCAGGCCGGCACCAGCTCGCGCATCGAGAACTATCTCGGCTTCCCGCGCGGCCTCTCCGGCTCCGACCTGGCGACGCGCGCCGTAGCCCAGGCCCGCCGCCTGGGCGCGGAGATATTGACGACCCGTGAAGTCGTCGGCGTTCGCGTGGAAGACCCCTATCGCTATGTGACGCTCAACGACGGCACGGAACTGGGCTGCAAGGCGCTGGTCGTGGCCACCGGCGTCACCACACGGCGGCTGGAAGCGCCCGGCGTGGCCGAACTGACCGGCGCGGGCATCTACTACGGCGCGGCGCTCACCGAAGCCGCCTCCTATCGCGGCGAGCATATGGTGGTCGTCGGCGGGGCCAATTCCGCCGGGCAAGGGGCGATGTTCTTCTCGCGCTATGCGTCCAAAGTGACCATCCTGGTGCGCTCATCCTCGCTGTCCAAGAGCATGTCGCAATACCTCATCGACCAGATCGCGGCCACGGACAACATCGAGGTGCTGCCCTACCATCAGGTCGTCGAGGCACACGGCCAAAATCGACTGGAGGCGATCTCCGTCCTCAATGCGGAGACGAACGAAGTGACGCGCATGGAGACGCCGGCCCTGTTCCTGTTCATCGGCGCGGTGCCCCACAGCGATTGCGTCGCCGGGGTCGTGGATCGCAACAGCGCGGGCTTCATCCTCGCCGGGCCGGACCTGATCAACGACGGCAAGCGGCCGAAAGGCTGGAAGGCGCAGCGCGATCCCTTTCTGCTGGAGACGAGCGTGCCCGGCATCTTCGTCGCCGGTGACGTGCGCCAGGGCGCGACCCGCCGGGTGGCCGCGGCCGTCGGCGAGGGGGCCAACGTCGTCAGCCAGGTGCATCAGTATTTGCGAACTGTCTAGGCCCACATGCATCCGGGGCGGGAGTGTCACACGCTCCCGCCCCCGGATTACCCCCATCCCTACGCCAACCTGACGCGCTCCCCATGCCACACCCACGGGAGGCATAAACCGGGAACCCCACGCGGGCGTTCATCGTTTTCCACTCACAAGGCCGAACGAACCCAATTTCGGCGGCCGGAGGAGAACGATGAACAGCAATTTCACGAAGAAGATCAAGGGTTATGTGGCGGCGAAGGTCAATGGCACGCGCGACGAAGTGCGCCTCAATGTGCGGGAGATGCTGGCCGCCGAAGCGCCCGCCGGCGAGCTGGCCGGGGCGTTCGCCGCGGGCACGCTCATCAGCACCATCCCCGTGCCGCTGGTCGATATGGCCCTGGCCGCCTGGGTGACCAAGCGCTATGAAGGGATGCCGCGCGCGCCGTTCTTCACCGGCATGGCCCTGGCCAACAACCTGTTCATGGCTCCTCTCTATGCGTCTACGCCCCGGGTGGGCGGTTTCGCTCTCCATTGGATGGCCAGCCACACGCCCATCGTCGCCCCGGAAGCGATCCTCATCCGCATCATCGTCGGCTATCTGCTCATCGCGGCGGGGCTGGCGCTGGGAGCCTACGTGCTGGCCTCCACCGGCTTCCGTGGCTATCAGGCGACGCGCCGGCTGCGGCCTGCCGGTAGCGCAATCTGCCGGATTGCCTCTTCGTCCACTCAATCTCTATAGCCCACTCTCTTGACAACCGTGCCCCATCATGATATTATATTGATATCAAATTATATTATATCAATATATTTATCATGACGACTCACTACACAGGCACGCAAGAAGAAAAACAGGCGCTGGATGCCTACATCAAGCTCAGCCGGGCGGCCGAATCGGTCGGCAAGCGCATCAATGACCATCTCAACGCCCACGACCTGACGGTCAGCCAGTTCGGGGCGCTGGAGGCGCTCTATCATCTGGGGCCGATGCCCGTGGGCCAACTGGCCGGCAAGATCTTGCGCAGCAGCGCCAATCTGACGCTGGTCATCGACAACCTGGTGAAGCGCGGCCTGGTGACGCGGCAGCGGCGCACCGACGACCGGCGCGCCATCGACATCCATCTCACCGACGACGGCCGCGACCTGATCGCCCGTATCCTGCCCCACCATGTAGCCGGGGTCGTCTGTGCCTTCGCTCCCCTCTCGGCCGAGGAGCAGGCGGCGCTCGCCGCGCTCTGCCGCAAGCTGGGAAAAGCGCAAGGGAATCAGGAATGATGAATGAAGAGCGCGCTTTTCATTCGTCATTCGTCACTCAAAAAAGGAACTACATCACAATGAAACCCATCCAAGGCTTACATCACATCACCGCCATGGCGAGTGATCCCCAGGCCAACCTGGCGTTCTACCACAACGTGCTGGGCCAGCGACTGGTCAAGCGGACAGTCAACTTCGACGATCCCGGCACCTGGCACTTCTACTTTGCCGACGAGACCGGCACACCGGGCACGGTGATGACCTTCTTCCCCTGGCCGCGCGCCAAACGGGGCACGCTGGGCAACGGCGAAACCGCGGCCGTGGCCTATGCCATCCCGTCCGGCTCCGTCGATTACTGGCGCGAGCGGCTGGCCGCCCATGGCGTGGGCGTGTCCGACGGCGGCACCCGCTTCGGCGATCCGGTGCTGGCCTTCCACGACCCCGACGGCATGCGCCTGGAGCTGATCGCCACCGACGCCCCGGCGACCATCCGCCACTGGCACGACGGCCCCGTCCCCGCCGCCCACGCCCTGCGCGGCTTCCACAGCGTCACCCTGTGGCAGGACGAGATCGAGCCGACGGCCGGCCTGCTGACCGCCCACATGGGCTACACGCTCGCCGGGCAGGAAGGCGACCGCACCCGCCTGTCGGCCGCGTCCAACGACATGGGGCTGCACGTAGACCTGCTCTATCGCCCCAACCAGCCGGGCGGCCGCTTCGGCGCGGGTTCCGTCCACCACATCGCCTTCCGCACCGTCGACGACAGCGAGCAGCAGGAGTATCTCGACGCGCTGCGCCGCGCCGGATTCGGCGTGTCGCCCGTGCGCGACCGGCAATACTTTCACTCGATCTATTTTCGCTCGCCGGGCGGGGTTCTGTTCGAGGTGGCCACCGACGCGCCGGGATTCCTCTATGACGAGCCGGTCGAAACGTTGGGTGAGGCGCTGAAGCTGCCCGCCTGGTACGAGCCGCAGCGGGCGGAGATCGAGGCCGTTTTGCCGCCAATCACCCTGCCGCAGGCGGAGGCGCAGTAAGAATGGCCGACCGGATTCATCAGGGACTGCCTGTCGCCGCCGCCGGCAAGCCGCTCAGCGAAGCCGGCGGCGCGCTGATCCTCATCCACGGCCGCGGCGCGTCGGCCGAGAGCATCCTCGATCTGGCCGACTTCCTGCCCCGGCCCGATCTGGCCTACCTGGCCCCACAGGCGGCCGATTCGACCTGGTACCCCTACTCCTTCCTGTCCCCGTTGGAGAAGAACGAGCCGTATCTGTCCTCGGCATTGGCCCGCGTGGGCGAGACGGTAGCGATGGCGGAGGCGGCGGGGCTGCCGCCGGAGCGCATCTTCCTGGGCGGATTCTCGCAGGGGGCGTGTCTGGCGAGCGAGTTTGTGGCCCGCAATGCCCGGCGCTATGGCGGGCTGATCGTCTTTAGCGGCGGGCTGATCGGGCCGGAAGGCGCGCCGCGCGACTATCGCGGCACCCTGTCGGGCATGCCCGCGTTCATCGGCTGCAGCGACGTCGATCCCCACATCCCGGTCGGCCGCGTGCGCGAGACGGCGGCGGTGCTGGAGCGCATGGGGGCGGCGGTCGATTGCCGCATCTACCCGCGCATGGGCCACACCATCAATCAGGATGAGATCGACGCCGCCGCGTCTCTGCTGACGGCGGCGATGAAGAGCGCCGGGGTCTGACAGGTCAGGGCCTGGGGCGGCGAGTCAGGCGACGGCGTGGCCGCTGAGGAGAAGCTCGATGTCGTGAGCCAGTTGGCGGGGGTCGGTGCCCTGCATGACCACCATGGCCCCATCGCAATGAACGCTTTTGGCGGTCTCGATCGTGTTGTCGCTCAGCAAGACGTAATGCGCTGTGGGGGCCAGACGGCAAATGGCTTGCCAGGCATCAGGCAAGTGGCCTTCCAACAGCGCTGTGTCGACGATGATCAGGATTGGCTTGCTCCCTTCGATCGCGTCGAAAAGCGCGTCGGCGTCGGGAACCTGCTTGACGTGGTGGATGGGCGGGATGGAGAGAAGCAAGGCCGATAGGCCAAGCGCCAGGGTTCTCGATCCCGTGGCTAAAATAGCTGTTTCATCTACCGGTAAGGACATACGCTATTCAGACCCCCACCTAAAGTGTAACGAATTTCCTCTTGGCAGGAATAGGGCTTCTGTCGAGAAGATATGCGGCGGAATGATCCGAATCGGCATAAAGAAAGCGACGCTGATGCGTCGCTTATAGTACAAATTGCCCAGACAGGATGAAGAGTTCAACTTGTCGTCTCATTCGCTCTGGTCTTCAAGATCGGCAAAGCCTTCGCGCAGGGCATAGAGCGCCGCCTGAGTACGGTTGGCCAAATGCAGCTTGCTCAGGATGCTGCTGACGTGGCCGCGGGCCGTGCGCTCGCTGACCACCAGAGAGTCGCCGATCTCCTCGTTGGAATACCCCTTGGCCACCAGGCGCAATACTTCCATTTCCCGCTCGGTCAGTGGTTCCTGGGTGGGGGGCAGGGTCGCCGGGCGACTCAGCTCCTGGATGAGGCGGCGGGCGATGCTGGGGTGCAGCGAGGCCTCGCCGCGGTTGACGGCGCGAATGCCCCGCACCAGCTCCTCGGGCGTCGAATCCTTGAGCAGATAGCCCAATGCGCCTGCTTTGATGGCCGGAAAGACCATCTCATCGTCGGAGAATGAAGTCAGCACCAGGACGCGCGCGCCGGGGAACTCGCTCACGATGATCTTGAGCGCCTCAAGGCCGTCCATACGCGGCATGACCATGTCGAGCAGGGTGACGTCGGGCCGCAGTTCGCGGAAAGCGGCGACGGCATTCTCGCCATTCACCGCCTCGCCGGCGATAATCATGTCCGGTTCGGTGGAGATGAGGGCGCGAAGCCCTTCACGCACCACGGCATGGTCATCACAGATCAGTATCCGAATTTCGTTTCCCATGATTTTCGTCCCCAATGTCCACATAGACCCGAATTGTTGTACCTTTTTCGGGCGACGAGTCGACCTCCAGCCGGCCGCCCAGCGTTTCCATGCGCTCGCGCATGTTGGTCAGGCCCATCCCGCCTGAGGCGTTGATCGTAGCCGGATCAAACCCCTTGCCGTTGTCGGAGATCTCCATAACCAGTGTGTTCGCGGCCGCTCCGTGAACGGAGCGCAGATGAACCTCCACCGCCGACGCGGCCGCGTGCTTCAGGGCATTATTGAGCGCCTCTTCCGCCACCAGATAATAGTGCAATTGTACCTGTGGGGACAAGGTTTGGTCTAATTGTGCCACAAGACGGGCACGAACGCCGGAATGGCGCTCCACAGTATCGAGGCGAGCCTGCAGTGCGGTGACCAGCCCCTCTTTCTGCAATAGCGACGGCCGCAGCTCATGCACGAGAAGGCGCATCTCCTTGAGCGATTGCTGCGCCAGATCACCCAGCCGGTTGATGCCCTCGGTAGTCGCCGCCATATTGCCCTGTTCGGCGCGCCGCCGGGCGACCTCGGCCAACAACGACAGACTGTAGAGCGATTGGGTGATGGCGTCGTGGAGATCGCGCGCCAGCCGGCGACGTTCCTCCAGGGCGGCCTGGGTGGCCGCTTCCTGCACCTCGATCTGGCGGGTGATGTCGATCATCGCGCCGACCATCCGCGCCGGCGCGCCGTCCTTGTCGCGAAAGATGTGGCCCCGGTCGCGAACGTGAGCATAGCTGCCGTCGCGGCGCAGAAAACGGTAGGTGTCGGTCCAGTCCACGTCGCTGCCGGCGATGGCGGCGTCGAATTTCACCCTGACCGCTTCGCGCTCGGCGGGGTGGATGTGGTGAAGCCACCATTCAACCGGCTCTTCCCGAGTGAGCGTGTAGCCGAAAACGCCGGCCATGCCCTCGGAAAAAACGATGCCGTTCGTCGCGAAGTTGATATCCCACAGGACGTCGTTGGTGACTTCGGCGATGATGCGGTGGCGCTCTTCGCTGGCGCGCAGGGCCGCTTCCATGCGCAATTGCTCGCCCACATCCCGGCAGACGGCCAGCCGCACGACGCGGCCGCCCAACTCCAGCGCGTAGCTCGTCACATCCACCGGCATCGTCGTGGAATCTTTTTTCTGATGAATCCAGATGCCGAACCGGGCCATATCAGGCGACAGGGTCTGGACGAGGCCCAGATACTTCGTGCGCTCATCCGGGGGGCGAATGTCGAGCATGGTCAGCGCGAGCAGCTCCTCGCGTGTGTAACCATATTGGCTCACCGCCGCCGGGTTGAGGTCCAGAATTTTCAGGGTTTGCGAATCGTAGACAAACACCGGCAAAGGAACGGCGTTGAAATACAGCCGGAAACGGGCCTGTGACGCCCGCACCACAATTTCGGTCTGCTTGATGGCCGTCATGTCCTGGATGATGTGCATCAGGAACTGCCGGCCGTCCCATTCCACCAATTGGGTAGAGACGAGCACCTCATGGAACTCGCCGCGGGCCGTGCACAATTGGCCTTCGCTTCGGGCAGCCGGCTCCCGCGGCAGCGCCTGATCTTCCGGGAAGCCGTCGAGCCGGAACTGAAACTGTTGCTCGGCCACGTCGCCATCGGCCAACAGATCCGCCGAAGGAACAGCCACCAGATTGGCGAACGCCGCATTGACGTCGAGGAAGCGGCCGTCGGCCGGGTTGGTAATGGCCATGGCCACAGGGCCGGAGTGGAAGAGCCGGGTGTGGAGTGTGCCGGGGTCGAACGGTGATGGCTGCATGATGGCGATGATGATTATACCGTTTTGCGTCGACGATCCGAACGATAGTTTTCAGCCTTTTCAAGGGCCGATCACCCCGGCATGGGGGCAGTCGGGACCCGGACGATCAACATGGTGCCCCGGTCGGCGCCGGAGTTGACGGCCAGCGTACCGCCCAGTTCGCTCACCCGGTGATCGATGGCGACTAACCCGCCGTCTTCGGCCGTCGTGTTGGGGTCGAACCCCTGGCCGTTGTCGCTGACTTCCAGGACGATCTCGTCATTCGTCGAGGACAGCGTGACGTTGACGGCCGTGGCCGAGGCATGGGTGAGCGAGTTATTGAGCGCTTCCTGGGCGATCCAGAATATCTCACGTTGCAGCGCCGGGGAGACGGGGCCGAGGCTATGGTCGATCAGTCGTGCCCGAATACCCGCGCGATGCTCGACGGCTTCCAGCCTATGACGCAGGGCGCCCGACAAACCTTCCTGATCCAGCACACCCGGTCGCAGATCATAGAGCAGCAGCCGCATCTGGCGCAGGGTCTGGATCGTCAGCTCGCCCAGCCGGGCAACGTAATCGGTAACCCCCTGCTGTTCGCCGGCCAAAGCCAGTCGCCGCGAGGCTTCGGCCAGCAGACTGATGGAGTAGAGCGACTGGCTCACGGAGTCGTGGAGCGTGTGGGCCAGGCGCTGCCGTTCCTCCAGCGCGGCCTTGGCGGCCACGTCGGCCAGCTTGAGCTGCTCGGTGATGTCCACCATGCTGCCGATCAGCCGCGTGGGCCGGCCGCCGGCGTCGCGCATGATATGGGTGTTGTCCAGCACGTTGGCGTAGGCACCATCGGCCCGACGGAAGCGATACTCGCCCATCCAGTCCCCCACATCCGACCTGAGGGCAGCATCCAGCGTCGCCAGAACGGCGGCGCGATCGTCGGGGTGGATCCGCTCGCTCCACCACGATCGGCCGGCCGGGTCGTGGGTGTCATAGCCGAACAGATCGCGCAGACCCAGGTTCCAGACTACCTTGCCGGTGATCAGATCGCGGTCGCGGATGGCGTCGGCGGTCATGTCGGCGATGATTCGCTGACGCTCCTCGCTGGCCTCCAGCGCCGCCCGCACCGCCTGCTGCTCGGTGATGTCCTCGACGATCGACAGGGTGGCGGGCCGGTCGTCCAGCCGGAACGAAAAGCTGGAGACATTGGCGTCGATGAGGCGGCCGTCCCTCAGGCGATGGCACATGATGCCCGACAAGGCGGCCGCGGGCTGCGCGGCGAGACCGGGGCGATCACCCTCCGACACGAGGCTATCCCACGACAAGCCCAGAAACTCGTCCCGGTCATAGCCATAGAGATCGATCGCCGCCGGGTTCACGTCGGCAATGCGCGCGCTTTCGTCGTCGATGACCAGCAGCGGCAGGGGAAAGCCCTGGTAGAACAGCTTGAAGCGGGTTTCAAATTGGGCCAGGGCCGTCCGCGGCTTCTCCTCGGGGGTGTATTCATGAAAAAGGAAGAAGATATACTCTTCGCCGTCAATCTCCACCAGTTGCGACGACAGCACGCAGGTGTGGTCGTGCCCGTCGCGGTTGGTGACGGTGATGGGAATGCCGCCAATCTCCCGGTATTCCCGCAGCGTTTCGAGGAGCAGCTGCGCGTCGAGGTCAATGGCCACGCCGACGTCATCGGTGGGCAGGCCGCGCAATTCGTCGCGGCTGTAGCCGAGAAGAGCGGCCAGGGTCTCGTTGGCGTCGATATAGGTGTTGCCGGCGGCCGACAGGATGCCCATGCCCACCGGGCTGCCGTCGAAAACCTGACTAAAGAGGGTGCATTGCTCAGCCGGGTTGATGGTTGTAATCAGGCCTCCGAAAAGGGCAGCCACCCGGGCCTGCCCGTGCCGTCACTCGTTGCCCGCGGTTACTCGGGCAACTCTTCGTAGACGCCCTGCCCGCGAGCCACAAAATCCGGTTCGCGGTTCCAGGTTTCATCTTCCAGCGTGTTCATATCGGCGGTCAGGTTCAGCCGGTTGCCCAGCGGATCATAGGTGCCGACATAGACCGTTGGAACGTAAGCCGGCCCGCCCAGCACGATGCTCTGCAGGACGAGATAGGAGCGATAGAGGCGCAGCTCCTCGTTCACATCTTCGATTGGTCGGTGGACGAAACGCAGGGTGACGCCGATGCGCTCGTCGTCTTTGGTATACACCTCGGTGTATTTCTTGAGGTTTTCGGCCCGTAGCCTGTCGATGGTTTCG
>DAOMSB010000049.1:0-20395 GCA_035446145.1 Promineifilum sp. (SeqCode)
CCAGCGCCAGCAGCGCCTGATACGCATCCAGCATGCCGTCGCCGCAACTTGCCGTCGTACAGTCGCTAATGTCGGGGAAGTCGCGCGCGGAATCCTGAAGGAGCTCGCTCACCTGGACGGGCGTCAGGCCGGGCTTCTCCCCCAGCAGCAGCGCCGCCACCCCCGCCACGTGGGGCGCGGCCATGCTCGTGCCCTGATAGAAGGCCAGACTGTCGGCCGCCGGCCCCCTCGTGCCGCTGTTGAGGGTGGACAATATGCCGTCCTCCTCGTACCACGTATCCCCACCGGGCGCGCTGATCTCGACCGTGGAGCCGTAGTTGGAATACCAGGCCAAATAGCCGTAGCGGTCGGTGGCGGCAACGGTGATGACGCCTTTGCAACTGGCCGGGGTATAGAAGTCGGCGATTTTGGAGCTGTTGCCGGCGGCCACGACCACCACCGCGCCGGCGGCCGTGACGTCGTTAAAAGCCGATTGCCACGACGCCGGGCAAGTGCCCGAACCGCCGAGGCTCAGGTTCAGCACGCGGGCGGGGGTGGCATTGGCGGGCACGCCAGGGACGGCCAGCCCGGCCGCCCAACGCACCGCGTCGATGATGTCCGACGGATAACCGCCGCAGCGCCCCAACACGCGCACGGGCAATATTTTGGCCTGCCAATTGACCCCGGCCACATCGTCACCGTTGTTGGAGGCCGCGCCGATGGTCCCGGCCACGTGGGTGCCATGCCAGGAGCTGGGGGAGAAAGGGTCCCCGTCGCATTGCCCGGCCTCGTTCCAGTCGCCGGGGTCGGACGGGTCGGGGTCGCGGCCGTCGCCGTCGTTGGCGGTGGCCGGGTTGGTGATAAAGTCATAGCCGGGCACGGTGCGGCCGGCCAGATCGGCGTGGCCGGTGATGCCGGTGTCGAGCACGGCGACCACGATGTCGGCCGAACCGGTGGTGATGGCCCAGGCCGGCTCCAGATTGGCCCCTTCCTCGTCGCCCGGCGTATAGCGATAATGCCATTGGTCGGCAAAGCCGGGGTCGTTGGGCGATTGATCGGCCGCGCGCGGGGTGCCGGTGAGAGGCGACACCACCCGAATGCCCGTATGACGCATGATGATGTCGGGTTCGGCGTAGTCGATCTCCGGCAGCGCAGCCAGGTCGCGGGCGATGGCGGCCACCTGATCCACGGCGAGCGGCTTGGGCAGCCGATAGACGAACGCATCGCCCGACATCGGCCGCACGAAGGTCAGCGTCGTGCCGGCGGCGGCGTTCATACGATCGAGCAGTTGTTGCCGCGCGGCCGCGTCGGGCGCGCGCCCGGCAATCGGAGCGAACCGGATCATGAGCTGGTCGGCAGGCCGATCGGCCGGCTGCCCGGCGCGGGCAGGGGACGGCTCGATGGCGCGGGCGGCAGTGCGGCCGCCGGGCAGCAGCCACAGCGCAACCACTAACGACGCCAGAAAAGCGATCGCCAAAAGTCCGTGTCGCATGGTGGGCTTTCGATTGTGATCCATGTTTGCTCCTGCGTCCGCACTTTGTGAAACTGCAAGCCTGCAAAAGTATAGTCAAATGGGCCGGGCACGGCAATTGGGCGCATCAGCAACCGCCAAGCGGGCATTGCCGTTGCCCAAGGAAGGGAGTATATTTCGGTGAAACGGCAAATGCCGGTTTTGTCGTTGGTGGTGGGCCGCGCAACAGGAGACAAACGTTACCTCTATTATTCGCGCGGGAGACGGGTGTCTCGTGACTGCCGCTTGCCGGCGCCGGAAGGAACAAGACCATGTTGGGTGCAGCTTTATTGATCGCGGCCGCGCTGCTGGCCGGAATTGGTTTGCTAATCTATCTGCCGGCGCGAGCGGCAACGCCCGAAAAGCCCAATATCGTGATCGTCATGTCCGACGACCAGGACATGGACTCTCTGCCCGTCATGCGCAAGCTGATGGCCAACCCCGAAGGCTCATGGGTCAACTTCACCCATGCCTTCAGCAACACCAGCATCTGCACCCCTGCCCGCGCCACTCTGCTGACCGGCCAGTATTCCCACACCAACGGCATCCTGGGCAACAATTGGGGCGCGGATTTCAACAACGACAACACGTTGGCCGTTTGGCTCGATGATGCCGGTTACAAGACTGCGCTCATCGGCAAGTTCCTCCATTATCAGCCTGGCGAAAATGGCGACGAGCGAGGGCAGTATGATATGCCCGGCTGGGACCTGTACTCGATCTCCTACCTGACTGTGGATGAACACACGCAAGAGGCAGTCGATTTCATCAGTGATGCCAAATCACCCTTCTTCCTGTGGCTGGCCTATCGCGCACCGCACAAAACAGCCGATCCGCCGCCTCGTTATGAGGGCATTGACGTCTACATCCCTCCCGACCGGCCCAATTTCAACGAGAAGGATATGTCCGGCAAGCCGGAGTATATGCGCAAACAACCGCTGTTGACGCCCGAGGAAATCACTGGACTGCGCAAGGAGCGCGCCAACTCGCAGCGCGAATTGCTGGCCGTCGACGACGGCATCGAGTCGGTCGTGAACGCGCTCAAGGCCAAGGGCGAGCTGGATAACACGATGATCATCTTCGTGGGGGACAACGGCTTCTCCTGGGGCTCCCACCGCCTGTATGAGAAGCTCTGCCCCTATGAGGAGTGCAGCATGGTGCCGCTCTTCATTCGCTATCCGGGGACAGGCGAGAACCGCATCGAGGAGCATTTTGTGTCGATGGTCGATTTGGCGGCGACCATCGCCGACTACGCCGGGGTGAAGCCGAAATTGCCGCAGGACGGCCGCAGCTTCCTGCCCCTGCTGAATGGAACCGCTCCCTGGTGGGACGACACCGTGCTGCTGGAAAAAGTCGCCGGCCGCAACGCCCATTACGCGGCGCGGTCGCCGGGTTGGACCTATGTGGAATACATCACCGGCGAGAAGGAGCTATACGACCTGACGGCTGATCCGTATCAGCTGAAGAATTTGGCCGGAAAGCCGGGCTATGCCGCTCAGCAGGCGGTGATGGCCCAGAAGCTCTATTATCTATTGAACCCGCCGGCTCCCACACCCACAGCGACCCCAACGGTGTCGCCGACCCCAACGGTGTCGCCGACGCCAACAGGGACGCCGACCGCAACCGGAACACCGTCGCCGACATCGACACCGTCGCTAACGCCGACTGATGGGCCATCGCCCACACCGACGGCCACGGAGACGCCATCACCAACGGCTACCGACGGTCCATCGCCCACACCGACAGCGACGGAGACAGCAACACCGACGGAGACGCCATCGCCAACAGCTACCGCCGGCCCGTCGCCCACGCCATCGCCGACAGCCACGGCCGCCCCACCCGACCGGGCAATCTATTTGCCGATCATCACCGGCGGCGCGGCCGTTCCTGTGCCATAGGTGTGGCGCAAGCCGCCGGCTTGCGTTCACTTTTGCCAATGAATACGGGTACAGATACGAGGGCCTGGCGACCGGGAAATAGGTGTGGCGCAAGCCGGCGGCTTGCGTTCACTTTTGCCAATGAATACGGGTACAGATGCAGAGGTCCGGCGACCGGGAAAAACGTAGTTGGTGCGTGGGGCGGGTTTGTTGCATGTTAACAAAATAATCACGTATCAATCAAGCGCGGGATGAATCCCGCGGCTGTTATGCCAAACCGACTGAAGTCGGTTGCCGCCTCTGCCGGCAACCGGTTTCAACCGGTTTTGTCTATCAGCAGCGGATTTCAATCCGCCGGAGCGTATACGTGATTAATTTGTAAATATTCAAAAAACCCGCCCCTGCGACTATCCCGCAATAGTCCGTTAATTTCCCTTATGTTGACCCGGCGATATTAATGATATACTTATATTGTCATAATTCGTCTTGTCCTTAATCCGGTTCGAGGAGCGGAATTCTGCCATGGCAAAGAATCTCAAATCGACTGTCTCCCACACCGCGAAGAGTGCCGCCCCATGGCGCAAGGGGGTCCCCTGGTGGCTGGTGCTCATCGAGGGTATCGTGCTGGCCGGCGTGGGCCTCTTTATGTTCTTCGGCAGCTCGTCGACGATGGTCGTCATCATGGGCTGGATCATTGCTCTGGTGCTCGTCGCCGTGGGCGCGATCAGCCTCTATCTCGTGTCGCAGGTCACGGAGCAAAGCCCGTCGCGGAAATTCACGATGATCCACGGCCTGGTGGCCGTCGGCGCGGGCGGGCTGGTCATCCTGCTGCGGCTGCTGAACATGTTGTTACCCGATACGGCGGCCGTCGTGCTGGGCTTCGGTTGTCTCGTCTACGGCGGCATGGGGCTGTACACGTGGATCAACAAGGGCCTCGTCCCGCTGCGGCGCGTGTCGGTAATCGGCGCGATCTTCTTCCTCATCATCGGCGCGCTGCTTCTGCTGCAAGCCTTCGGCATGGCGACCGTCGGCATGGTCGTCCAATTCATCACCATCGCCAGCCTGATTGCGGGCATCGCGCTCATCCTCTGGTCGTTTGCCCTGAAAAACAGCGCCGACGCCTGACGCGCTAAATCGTCTTTGATATCAACAGGAGAAAAGAATGGAAAACTTGCTGTGGGGAATCATCGTTCTGGTATGCGGGGTCTTCATCGCCTCATATGGCAATGTGCTGTTTCGCTTCGCGCTGGCCTTCATGGGCTTTGCGCTCGGCTTCTCGCTGGTCATGTGGCTGGGCGGCGGGCTGGACAGCGGATTGCGCATCATCTTCGGCATCGTCGTCGGCGGCGTTCTGGCCCTGGTGTTCTACATGATGGTGAAGTTCATGCTCCATATGGCCGGGGGCGTCGTGGGTCTGGTGATCATGCTGGCGCTGCTGGGCATGTTCCGGCTGGGCGGGCTGAATGTGGGTGCGTTCGGCTGGGTGCTGGCCGCCGCGGCCGCGGTGGGCGGCGGCTTCATCGGCAACCGGCTGGGCAACAAAGTGGTCGTGCTGGCCTCGGCGCTGGCCGGCTCCTATCTGGTCGTGCTGGGCCTGGGGGCGCTCTACAAGGTGGGCGTGGACTCGACCCAGCCGTTCGAAACCCTCTCGGCGGCCTTTCCGCTGGTGCTGTTCCTGGCGATCTTCGCCATCAGCTTCCTGGCGCAAAATCAGGCGCAGAACTTGCGGCTGCGGTTTTTGCGGTAGCGTGTGAGAACTTCACGCCCGGGCACGTGGGCGCAAGCGAGAGATTATCCTGCTTGCGCCTTTTGTGCCCCGGCGTGTTTTCGCAATCGGGCGATTCCGCCCCCCTACCGCCAGGCTTTGACGTATATCTCATAGTTGCCGCTGGTGTTGTCATTCCAGGCGACAACGGGCATATTCGCGCCCGTGATGGTGACCGAGGGCAGAGATGACGACCCCAGCGTGTTGCTGATGCCGCCACCTGTTGCCGAGCCGGCCCCCACTTCAACCCAAAAGCTGCCGTTCCAGCGGCGAATCAGGATGTCGGTATTGGCCCCCAGCCGCTCGTACCAGATCACATAGACCGTATCATCCGGCGCAACCGCGACATGGGGGGCCAACGAGACCTCGCTTGACCCGCTGATGCCGCCGCTCGCGGCCGAACCCGCGCCAACCTCGACCCAGGCATTGCCATCCCAACTCTTCACATAGATGTCGAAATGCCCGCCCGTATTATCGGGCCAGGTGACGTAAATGATCCCCGTCGAATCAACGCCAATGACGGGCGGACGCGAGTCGCCGGCGTTATTGCTGATGCCGCCGCCGCTTGCCGAGCCGCCCACTTCCCCCCACGTGCCGCCGCTCCAGCGCCGCGCATAGACCTCAGTATCGCCCGGTGTGTCATCGGACCAGCCGACGATGGGGTTTCCATTCTGATCCACGGCCAGGAACGGCCGACCGGAATCGCCGGCATTGTTGCTGATTCCGCCGCCGGAAGCCGACCCCACGCCAACCTCGGCCCAGGCGTTCCCGTTCCAATGGCGCACGTAGATCTCTTTATCGGCCGCCTGGCTCTCTTCCCAGGCCACATAGACAACGCCCGATGTTGAGATGCCCATCGATGGCCATTCCGATTCGGTGGCCGTTTGGCTGATGCCGCCGCCCGACGCCGACCCCGCGCCGATCTCACCCCAGGTGCTGCCGTCCCAGCGACGCACGTAGACCTCATACCCGCCCGCGGTCTTCTCGGCCCACGCCAGATAGATCGAACCGTCCGGGGCGGCCTCAAGCCAGGGAGAGTCCGAGATGGTGGCCGTATTGCTGACACCCCCGCCCGACGCCGACCCCGCGCCGACCTCGACCCAGGCGTTTCCGTTCCAACGGCGCACATAGATATCGCTCTGCTTGGCGCGGTCCTCGACCCAGGCCGCATAGATGTCGTCACCGACATGGGTGATCGCCGGCCGGCTGGAATCATCGGCCGTTTGACTGATGCCGCCGCCCGACGCGGAACCGGAGCCAAGCTCGCCCCAAGCGCCGCTAACCAATTCATTGTCGCGCTGCGACACCTGCACGGTCACTTCTTCACCGCCAGGGTCAAGCTCGGCGCCATACAGTTCGATCTGCCATTGGCCCGCCGGCGGATTGGCAATGCGATAAATCTCGTAGGTCGCGCCCTTGGCATGATAGATCGTCGCGTCATTCTGCGCCGTGTCGGGGGTGATGACGCGGCCGTTGGGGTCAACAAGGGTCGCATCGACGCGGCTGCCCGGCCAGTTGACGACGAAGTTGGCCGTATTTTGGCCGGTGTCAATCGCTGCCGGGATGGTGGCCGACTGCCCTTGTTCCATCACAAACGCCGTCTCCACAACGACATCGGAACCGGTGACGGCCGCCTGAATAGCGAAGTATACCTGGGACAGCTGGTTCGGGTTTGTCAGGCTGAAATACTGCCCACCGGTCTCTGATGCGATTTGGCGCAGCAGGGCTTCATTCGCATCACCGCTCAGGCCGATTGTAAAGACCGGCCAGCCCTTGTCACGGTAGAGCTGGGCCTGATTGAAGTATTCGCCATCGCCATCGGTCAACAAAACGGCCGCCTTGGGGTTGGCGTTTGGCGAAGAAACAAGCTGGTCATAGCCTGTTTGCAACCCCAGGCCGATATTCGTGGTGCCATTGCTGTCGATCGTATCAACGGCCGCCAGAGGCGCGCTTCGGTCGTTTGTCAGCGTCTGGAGATGGAAAGGAACGCGAACGCCGCCATCAAAATCCACAATGGTCAACATATCCCCGCTCACCATGGCCCCGATGAACACCTTGGCCGCGGTTTTGCGCATGTTGGCCGGATCATTCCAGGCCATGCTGCCGGAGCTGTCGATGATGACGGCCACATCAATCGTCTTGATTGGTTCGCCGCCCTGGCGCGTGGTGAATTTCCAGACCGGGCCGGTGGCCTTGTTCTGGGCGCTGTCGGTCGCTTCGACGCGCCAATAGTAGGTCGTGTTCTCGCTCAATGGCCCCACGTCGCAGGCCAAAACGGAGATTGCGGAACAAGCGGCCGCGTCGGGGGTATTGTCTCCCGCTTCCAGAAAGACCGTGTAAGTCGTCGGGTCGCCGTCGGGATCGCCCCCGACCCACTTGAGTTGCAGATAGATTTCCTGCTGATCGCTGTTGTTGGCCGGGATGGGGCTGGACGGAGTGAACGGCGGCTGGTTGACGCCGCCCGCAGTGTCGAAGCGCCAGGCCGGGCCGGACGTCGACGCACCCTGATTATCCTCGGCCACGACCCGCCAGTAATAGGTCTCATTAGGGTCAAGGCCGGTGACGTCGCAGTAGGCGACATGGGCGGTATTGCATACCATGACATCGGGGGAGCTATCCCCGAATTCCATAAATACATCATAGGACGTCGGATCGCCATCAGGATCGCCGCCGGTCCAGGCCAGCCTTAGGCCAAGCGGCCGCCCGGTCGCGAGATGTGGCGGGTCCGGGTTGGCGGGTATGAATGGCGGGTCGTTCGACGTGTCCCCGCCCTCGGCGATGAGGATCTTAATCTCAATGACGGTGCGGCTGATATCCACAAACAGTTTGCTGAAGACTTCCAGCTTGACGCCAACCGGCACCGTCAGACCGGCGTATAATTTCCACTTGAAGGGGAGCAGGGAATCGAGCGCGAGCGCGCCGAATATTTTCGCTTCGGCATAGGGGCCGACGACGCCATAAAGCTTGATTGCGAGCTGTGGCCCCACGCCGGCCTGGATCTTGAACTGCTTATCGACCGTGACGGGCAAAGGGCTGAAGTCGTCGGATGCATCGCCGACCATCCCCCAATTGCCGTTCTCAAGCCGCAAGCCAAACTCCATATGGGTTGAATATTGGACGCCAAATGTCGTTTCGGCTTCCACCGAGCCATCAACCCCCAGGACAATGGCCAGTTCAGGAGTGAACACAATCGGGACAAAACCAACCATGACCGTGATTGGCTGGAACGTGTGTCGGGCGAGGACTTTTTTCTTCTCGACGAGCGTTGCACCCAGGCCGACCGACGCCTTGTATCTCAATTCGGAATTGGTGTCCGATGTGATGATGAAGTCCATTTTCTCCAGACTTCCTCCGCGAATGTCGAAGCCGAAGTCGATATCCTGGCTAACCGCCACCGTGCCATCGGCCGTAAACTGGTCGTTTTTGGTGGCGTCGTTGCCATCCCTGTCGTAGATGACGAATTCATCGAGGGTGTAGGAGAAGGTATCGGCCGCCATGCCGCTTCGGTCGGATGGGGCCATGCTTACGCCGGGCATCAGGATGGTCGATGCGACCTTGTCCGGCGACAGGGTCAGGGACAAGTCGAGGCTGCCGTCGGTAATTGCCTCATCGAGGGTCGCCGGGGTGGTTGTGACAATCCGCTTGTTGCCGGTGTCCTGCAGCCCCGTCACCTTTCGCAGAAAGCCATCCGGGGCGGCCGCAGTGGGCGCGCCAACCATGACGTCGCCGATATCCAGATCATCCAGCGCGGCGGGCGAACCATCGAAAACAAACTGTTCGCCGTCGGCCGACACGCTTTCAAGTTGTGCCAGCGTCTGGCCCGTGATGACTTCCGTGGTTTCAGGGATAGTGACTTGCTGATTTCCATTTCCCCCAATGGTCATCGGCAAATAGATCGGGAAGGACTGGGCTTTGGCTTCTTTCGATACCCAAGCCGACAGACCACTCAGGACAACCAGGCCTACGAGCGCAGTGAGCAGCCGAACGTATCGAGTATGCACTTTTCTACCCCCTGGCGAGACGGTGATGCCTCTCCCATCCCGCATCAATCACCAGCCGGCTTCAACGTATAACCGCTTAACCCAAAAGGGTTATAGGGAACAACCCTATCATACCCGAATTCCCGTTCAATCCAAGAGAAAGATCAATTACACGATACCCCCCAACTCATCCCACCGCGCCAGATAGCGCGCCAGGTGCGTTTGCCCCGCGGCGATGCGCTTGCCGATCAACTCGCGGACGCGCTCGACCTCTTCGGCGTGGCCGGCGTCGTTGAAATGCCCGGCGAAGTGGGCCGCACGCAGCCATAGCAGGTAGGTCGTCAGGGCGTCGAACTCGTTGTATTCGACGATCCGCCGCACGTCGCCCGCCAGCCACAGGTCGATGACGTTGTCGCCGCTGGTGTCGATCTTGCCGGGGATGCCGCAGGCGGTGGCGAACTGGTGGAGACTGGGCGTGGCCTTGCCCCAACCACCGACAACTTCCTTCAGGTCGATGTGCCCCTCGTTGTATTTGTCGAAATAATCGAACCCTTCCCAGCGCTTCTCCGGCCGGTGGGCGAAGCCGGGCGCGCTCACGCCCTGGGCCATGCCGCGCTGGATGAGGATGGGCAGGTCGGACTCACGAGAGTTGAAGCCGACGAGCTGCGGCCGCGGGGTGGCGTCGCCGATGCCCTTCAGAAAGCGGCCGATTAGTTCGCGCTCCGGCATGGCCTCGCTCTGGGGCAGCGAGAACAGCGTCAGCGACACGCCGCCGCCCTGCACCTTGCGCATGACCACGGCCAGCGACACGACCCGGCACAGCATCGTCTTCAGATAGGGCCGCGGCTCCTCGGCGGTGGCTCCGGCGTCGGCCCACATGGCGGCATAGACTTCGTCGTCGGGCGTGGCGGCGGGCAGATTACAGGCGCGGCGGCCGGAAGCGGAGTCTGGCACCCACTCCAAATCGAATGCCCAGACATGATCGGGAACGGCACGAAAAATAGTCACAAGCGATGCCTCCTGAGGGATTGGAAGGTATTTTAGCGCATCTTTTTAGAAACCGGGTTTCTTCCGAGAAACCCGGTTTCTACGTCTCGCGGAACTCTTTCACGCCTTATCTACGCGAAACACACCGGCCGTTTACGCGCCCCGCGACTCGGCCGGTGTATATTATGTTCAGACAGCAACGATAGATTTCCTCCTATCCCCTTCCGAGACGCCGCGACTCCCCCAAACGCGGCGTCTCCCCTTTTTCCACATTCGCATTCCCGTACAGACCCGCTAAACTTGAGGCCGAGTTTGGTCACCAGTCAGTCGTACCATTGGCCCCGGCCTGTTTCCATGGCCTGATGTGGGGTCGTCGCTGCCGAAGTTGTGGAGTCGCTCATGAACGTGCCCGCCATGCCGCGATGGGTATTATTGATCGTTGTTCTGCTGCTTCTGGCGGCTGCTCGGCCGTTCGGCCGCCTGTTGGCCCAGAGCAGTACGCTGTACGGGACGCTGGAGATCGTCTGGGGCGATCCGCAAACCGGCGGCGCGGCCGTCACCCATTACTACCTGACCACCGACGACGGCCGAACCGTTCGCCTCGTCCTGCCGGAGACGATGACCGTCGATCTCCTGGCGCTGAACGGCCGCCGGGTCATCGTCGAATCGCGCGGTCCCACCCGGAACGGCACCGGCAGCGGGCAGCCGGAGCTACAAGTGGACGCCATCCGCCCCGCCGATCCATCCCCAATCGCCCCGGCCCCGCTGGTCGAAGGTGGTCAGCCCAACGTCACCCTCCTGTGCAGCTTCCCCGACGTGGCCGCCACCCACAAGCCGCTGAGCTATTACCAGGAGATGTACCGCGACACGGCCCCCGGCCTGAATCATTACTGGCAAGACCTCTCCTACGGCCTGGCCAACGTCGCGGGCAGCGCCGCCTTTGGCCCCTATGCCATGCCCAACCCGTTGGCCTTTTATATGAACAATGGCGAAGCCGACCTCACCCAACTGGCGACCGATTGCGTCGCCGCGGCCGACGCCACAGTTGATTTTCCCCAATTCGAGGGCATCAACATGGCCTTCAACGCCAACATCGGCTGTTGCGCCTGGGGCGGCAAGCGAACGATGACGCTCGACGGCGTCACCAAAACCTATGCCACCATCTGGCTGCCGCCGTGGGCGAGCAACACCATCAGCGTCGTCATGCACGAGATGGGCCACGGCTTCGGCCTGCCCCATTCGTCGGCCGACTATGGCGAGACCTACGACAGCCCGTGGGATGTGATGAGCAAGGATCGCGCCAACTGCGCCATGGCGACCGATCCGGTCTACGGCTGCATCGGCCAGGGGACGATCAGCTATCACAAGGATCTGCTCGGCTGGATCGCGCCGGGGCGCAAATATACCCACCAAAGCGGGACGCAGACCATCACGCTGGAGCCGCTCGGCGCGCCGGGCGCGGGCGGCTATCTGATGGCCCAAATCCCCATCGACGGTTCCGACACCCATTTCTACACCATCGAGGCGCGGGCGCAGGCAAGCTATGACGCCAAGCTGCCTGGCGCGGGGGTCATCATCCATGAGGTGATCACCACCCGTCAGCGGCCGGCGCGCGTGGTCGATGTCGATCTGAACGGCAACCCCGGCGACGACGGCGCGATCTGGACCGTCGGCGAGACGTTCAGCGGATTGGATCATGTGGTGGTGACCGTCGACGGGAAGACGGACGACGCCTGGACCGTGACCATTGCCAACGCCGCCCCCAGCGCATGGACGGGCGCGGCCGTGGGCGTGGGGGCCGGCGGCGATCTGGACGACGACGGCGCGATCACGCTGCGCGGCCGCGGCGGCGACATCTTCGGCGCGGCCGACAGCTTCTACTTCGCCCATCAGGCGGCCACGGGCAGCATGGAACTGGTGGGGCGCATCACCGCCTGGGACGCGGCCGGGGTCAAGTCGGGCAAGGCGGGGCTGATGATCCGCGGCTCACTCGACAACGACGCCCCCCATTTCACCATTCATTTGACGGGGCCGAAGAACACCGTCAAGCTGAAATGGCGCGGCGCGGCCGGCGAGCAGACGGCCACCGCCGACCTGCCGGGGAAGATCAAGCTGCCGGCGTGGCTGAAGATCATCAAGACCGGTCAAACGTTCGCCGCGTTCTATTCGGCCGGCGGGCAGGCATGGACGCAGATCGCCCCGCCGGTGACGCTGCCCGGCTTCCCCGACGCGTTCCACTATGGCATGGCGGTGACGTCCAACAGCCCCGACAAGAACGCACAGGCCACCTTCGCCGGCGTCGCGGCCACGCCCTGGAGCACGATGGCCGTGGGCGACGGCTCCGGCGGCACGACGACCGAGGCGGGCGACGCCGTGCGGCTGTGGGCCACCGGCGGCGACATCTACGGGACGGCCGACAGCTTCCTCTATTACGCCTTGCCCGGCCAGGGCGACCTCGATTTGCGGGCGCGGCTCGACGACTGGGACGCCGGCGGCATTGGCTCGGCCAAGGCGGGGCTGATGATTCGCGGCTCGGCGGCCGCCGGCGCACCGGAGTTCGCCATCCACGTGACCGGACCGAACAACAGCATCAAACTAAAGGTTCGGACAACGGCCGGGGGAACAACTCAGGGGGAAAGCGGCCCCAGTCAGCCGTCGCTGCCGCTGTGGCTGCGGCTGGTGAAGACGGGCAACCTCGTGGCCGCCTACTATTCGACCGACGGCGCCTATTATGTGGCCCTCGGCGCGCCGCGGGCGCTGGGCGGGTTAGGGGCGGACTATCTCTACGGCCTGGCGGCCACATCCAACGAGCCGGGGCGCTATGTGACGGCCGATTTCCAGAGCGCGCGCGTGGGGCCATTGCCGATCCCGCTCGCGCCGACGGCGACGGCGACCGCCACGCCGACACCTACGGCGACGACAACCCCAACTTCAACCGCGACGGCGACGCCTACAACAACGAGTACGGCGACAGCGACGGCCTCACCCACAGCCACGGGGACACCCATAGCGACAGGGACACCGACGGCAACGCCAACCGGCACGCGACCGGCGACCGCGACCGCGACGGTGTCGCCCACCGCAACCGCGTCGCCAACCGCGTCACCGACAGTCACGCGGCCGCCGAATACCCACTACCTCGTCTTTCTGCCGTCATTGTTCGTCGGGCGATGAGGAATATAGCCCAGCCCACTGTGGCGCAACCTGTCCAGGTTGCCTCTTCGCGGCCGCAAGCCGGACAGCTTGCGCTACAGGCCCGGCCTCAACCTACCACGGCACCTTCTCATCCATCTTCCTATAGTATGCCTCCACCTTGCCGCGCACATCGCTGATGACGCCGCTCGGCAGATCAACACCGCCGCGCGCGCCCTCGAGGACGGCCGCCACGGCATGCAGCGCGTGGGGCACGGCCTTCAGTCGATCATCAACGACGGCGGCAAACGGCAGCTTGTAGCTCTGCTTCTCCTCGCCGTCATCATCATCATAGGCAAAAAACGCCTGCCTGGCCTTGACCGGATTGGGGTTGTCGGGCCAGCCGGCCCATTTGAAGATCGATTTTTTGGCTTGTTCCTCGTCCCACTTGCGATCGTCGCCGGTCAGGGGGAGATCCGCTTTGCCGCTTGCTTTCCAGGACATGATTTTGCTCCTTGGGGTCGGCATGATTCTCCGGCTCCATCATGAATATCTGCAATTTGATTGTAGATCAATCTGTCAAGTCCGGGGTCGAATTCGGCCGCAAACAGATTGCTGCGCGGCAACTTCTCATCTACAGCATGGCTGAATAGATTAACGCGCCTTTACGCAGCAGCGGCTTTGCGCTACATTCCGGCAACTTTCCGGAGACACCACATGGACAACGACGACGAACCCATCGGCCGATTATTGACGCGACGAGAGATGCTGAAGCTGCTGGCGGCGCTGGGCGCGGCGACGGCCGCCGGGTGTGCCCCGCGCCTGTCGGGAATCGCGACCGCGCCGACAGCCACGACAGGGGCCACGACAGGGGCCACGACAGTGCCCACGGCGACCGGAATAGCCGGCGTCGGCGGAGCCATCCCCACAGCGACGGCCGCCCCCGACCCAACAGCGGCCGAGGCGCTCGCCGCAACCGTCCCCGTGCCCGCCTGCGTCGTCCGGCCGGAGCAAACCGAAGGGCCTTACTTCGTGGACGTGCGGCTCGACCGCAGCGACATCCGCGCCGACGCCGACGGGACGGTGAAGCCGGGCGCACCGCTGGCATTGGCGTTCCTCGTCTCGCGCGTGGGCGAGACGAGCTGCACCCTGCTGCCCGGCGCGATGGTCGACATCTGGCATTGTGACGCCGACGGCGTCTACTCCGGCGTCAACGACCGCAACTTCGGCAGCACCGCCGGGCAAACGTTCCTGCGCGGCTATCAGGTGACCGACGCCAACGGCACGGCCGCCTTCACGACCATCTATCCCGGCTGGTATTCGGGGCGCGCCGTCCACATCCATTTCAAGATTCGCGCCGAACTGGACGGCCGCCACTACGAATTCACCTCGCAACTCTATTTCGACGACGCGCTATCCGACCGGGTTTTGGCCCAGGAGCCATACAGCGCCAGGGGCGACCGCAACACGCGCAACGACGCCGACGGCATCTTCGGCCGCGGCGGCGACTTGCTGACGCTCAATGTCACGGAGAGCGGCGGGGGCTATGCGGCCGTGTTTGATATCGGGATGCAGGTGTGATGGGGGCTATCCCTAAAAAACCGAGTTTCTCGGAAGAAACCCGGTTTTTATGATCTTAAGGGGTTTCTCGGAAGAAACCCGGTTTTTATGATCCCAAATCTGCGAAATCTGCGGATTCCCGTTCCCCATTCTCCATGAACCCCTGGGCCACCAGATAATCCAGCACCGTGCGCGAGAAGTCGAGGTGGGACTCGCGGGTGTATTTGAGCACGGTGTAGATCTGGGCCAGGTTCTCCACGCCGGAGCCTTCGATGCGCGCCCGCAGCTCGGGATAGGTCATGTAGCGCTCCCAGCCCTTGCGGTTGCGCTCGGCATAGATGGCGGTGATGCGCTCGTCGCTGTAGTCCTGATAGGTCTCGTGGTGGACAAGGGCGCTCAGCGGCAGCCGGTCGCGCGGCTTGGGGTCCTCGGCCGGCCAGCCGAGCGAATAGCCGACGACGGGGAAGACGCCCGGCGGCAGCCCCAGCACGCGGCCGATCTGGTCGCAATTGGCCAGCGTGCTGCCCATGTAACAGATGCCCAGCCCCAGCGCCTCGGCCGCCAGGGCCACATTCTGCGAGGCCAGCGTGGCGTCGATGGTGGCGATCATGAAGCTCATGAAGTTGTCGAAGTTGTCGGGCGCGTCGTTGAGGCGCAGCCAATGGCGCATGCGGCGAAAGTCGGCGCAGAAAGTGAGCAGCACCGGCGCATCGAGCACCATCTCCTGCTCCATGTGCGGCGCATAGAGCGCCTCGCGCAGCGCGCGGTCGCGGGTGACGATGACCGACCAGGTCTGCATATTGCCCGACGACGAAGCACGCAGCCCGGCCTCCAGCGCCCGGTTGAGCAACTCGTCGGGCACGGGATCGGTGGTATAGCGGCGGATTGATCGATGATTATTGATGACGTCGAATAAGTCCATGGGGGTGGATTATCCCACATCTGCGGGGGTTGGGAAGATATTTATCTAATGAGAAACTGCCCCCTTTGATTTCCGCTCACAAGGTGTGATTGGGCGGCAAAAACGGAGGAACAAGTGGCCCCTGTTATGGGCCGACGCCCAGAATCAAAACCGGGATATCAATGTTTGAGACCCCACGATGCTCAAGGTCCCACACGATTTGCTCAAAATATGACACGCCACTTGACATTTCGAGGGCCAACTCTTTCAGGGGGACGATTTCAATGCCGACGTCGATCACATCCTCGTTATGAAAAATAGTCATCTTGGCACAAACGTTATAAACCATGAAGGCGTACTTACCGAATTGAACTTCTACTCCCACCCGGTTCTTCACAAAATCCATTTCGCGAAACGCGCCACGTACGCCCGACTTTGGCGTGTAATCGGTGGTGTAGAAATTGGCGGGATATTCGCAAGAAACCCTGTGCGTTTTCCAATCCATCACTGAAAAAGCCGCCTTGTAGGCGTTGTTTAGCGATCCTGGATGAAACAAGGTCCGCCCCGCCCTGGTTTTTTCGCGGCCGGTTTTTGTTTTATAGAGCTGGGCATCAATCGAGGCAATTACGTTTCTCACCTCTTCCAGTTCGCCGGGATACCGGGAAGAAATGACCTCATGGCCCTGATTAAAGGAATATATCCCGCCTATTCTCATTCGTACTTATTTCCTTTTTCCATTAATCGTTTCTGCTCGGCGCCAAGCCATTCGGGTGGAACCTGGGAGACCTTTTCGTTGCCTGACGGCTTGTGAATGGGCTTGCCCAACGGCCGAATTTTTAATTGGCCCGTGAAATAGGATGCGAGCCTGTCACGCGCGGTTGACACATACGCCTCATCCTGTTCGCTCCCCATGCCTCGCCTGCCGTGCCGGGTGGCGGCGATTAACGTGGTTCCGACTCCGGCATATGGATCAAAAACCCAGTCATCCTCCTGGGTAAGCGCAAGAACACACCTTTCCACAAGCTCCACGGGGAACTGACATGGATGGATCGTCTTTTCCGGATGGTTCGATTTAACGTTTGGAATGTCCCAAAAACAATCTTCCCAGTCCTGGGCGACTATCTCCCACACGTCCGACGGGTTTTTGCCTTGCGGATTGCCGGAAGGTTTTCCCTTGTTTGGCCCTTTATAATGCCGTTTTCCGGGATACTTGGCCGGGACACGAACCGGGTCCAGGTTGAACGTGTAATCATCTGTTTTGGTAAACCAGAGGAGGGTTTCGTAACGGCCGGAGAACCGTTTGCTGGTATGCAATCCGTGCTCAAAATGCCAGATAATCCGGTTTCGCAGTTGGTATCCCATCCTCTTAAAAATGGGGTGGTAATAGATATCCAGCGGATATACTTCGCCCTTTTCCACGAAATTACCCACCTGCCAGCAAATACTGCCTTGCGGATGGAGTATGCGATAGAACTTCTCGATTGTCTGAGCTTGAAGCTCCAAATAATATTCGATGGAAACCTTGTCTTCGTATGCCTTTCCAAGGTTATAGGGGGGAGAGGTGACGATAAGCTTGACCGATTCATCCGGGATGGTGTCGATGAATTCGGATGTGTCGCCGTGGTATAAAACCAGTTCCGAATCGGCCGAATAGGCAGGCTCTATCGTTTTTGGCTCCTGAAATAACGGCAAATTGCTCATATACTTCCCATGAGAACGGTTGTGCTAAAGCGATGGCAAGATGATAACCTCTTATAGGGGTTACGGCAATTTATCTCGATCAGGGCACGTCAATGAATCCCCGGCGGCACAATATACAACGTCCCCAATACGCGCCCATCGACCCCGCCCGACAGCACGGCGCGCTCCTCGCCGTTGGGGAAAGCGGTTCGCAGCAGGCCGAGTTCGGCCGAGCGGGCCGGGTGGACGATGTAGACCAGGCCGCGGCCTGATGGGGCGAACCCTTCGGCGCGGGGGTCGGTCAGCGGCTGCTCGATGTCCTGGGCGGTGGCGTCGGGGACGAGAAAGGGCAGCGTGGCAAAGCCCCAATACATGAACGGCGGCCCGACCATGAAAAACGAGTGGTCGCCCTTCAGCGCGTTCAGCTGGGGGGCGATGGTCGTGGCCAGTTCGGCGTTGGCCCCGCCATAGAGCCGCCGGGGGGTATAATCGACGAAGTAGGTGGTCAGACTGATGAAGGCGAACAGGGCGGCCATGACCACCAGCGCCGCGCGATGGGGCAGCCCCGGCCGCGCGCGTCGAGCCAACTCGACAAGCTCCCACAACACATAGGCCACGAAGAACATCGCCGGGACGCTCAGGGTGATGAGACGCTGGCTCGACGGCGGGCTTTCGGTCAGCATGCCGCCGAGGATCATGCCGCCCCACCACCAGGCGACCATCGGCGCGAGGCGCGCGCCCACCTTCGGGTTCAGCAATTGGGCCAGTCCGTAGATCATCCCCATCAGGAAGATGGCCCCGAAAAGCGGGTCGAGCAGTGGCTCGGTCAGGCCATACCACACGGTGCGGTCGGGCCAGGAGTTGAAGGCGAGGGCCGCGCGCTGGAACTGGTCGAACAGGGCGTCGGTCATGGGGCGGCCGTTGGCCACTTCGTTCTCCAGCCAGCCGTTCTGGATGATGCCGACCTGGTTGATGCGGGCGTTGAAGTCGTCGGGGAAGCGGGCGGCGTATTGCAGCATCGGCGCGGCGGTGATGAACGCGGCCAGAGCCAGCGCCGCCACCCCGCCGCGATGGTCGGCCCAAAAGCGGCGCGGCCCGATGAGGAACAGGTAGCCCAGCACGGCGATCATCACCAGCGGCGTCAGTCGCGCCCCGGCATAGAAGTAGAGCGCCAGCCCGGTGATGACGCCCGACAAGGCCCAATCGAGCCGGCGGCCGCGATCCAGCCCGCGATAGAGAAACAGCAGGGCCAATGACATGAACAGCGGGTCGGCGATCTGGTTAGAGCCGAGGCGGGAAAAGTGGATGTGGTAATGGTAGACGGCCACAAGGAAGGCGGTCAGCGTGGCCAGGCCGGTGTGGAACAGTTGGCGCACCAGCAGGAAGGTGGTGATCACCGTGGCCGCGCCGACGAGCGCCCACGGCAGGCGCAGCCCGGTGACGGTCGGGCCAAACCAGGCCAGCGAGATGCTGTTATAAATGAAGCTCATCGTCGGCACGCCGAGCCAGCCGGTGGTGAACGGGTTGCGCCATTCGCCGGCCGAGAATTTGAGCGCGTCCAGCCCCTGCGAGGCCTCGTCGCCGCTGAGAGTGAACGGGATGTCGCCGATGCGCCAGACGCGCAGCAGCAGGGCCAGCGCCGCCAGCGCCCCGATGCCCAGCAGCAGCCCGCGCCGGTTGCGCAGCCACGGGCGCGAGACGCCCCCCTCGCCCGGTTGGCGCACGGCGGCCAGAAAGAGCAGGACGGCCGCCAGCCAGGCCAGAAACACCGGCCAGTAGTTGGCGTCGCGGGCCATGGCGGGGATGCGCCACAGGACGAAGCCGAGGAGCAGGAAGATCAGGATGAAAATCGTGCCGCGCCGGTCGGCCGGCAGCGGCGGGACGGCGTGGAAGACATAGGGGCCGGGATGGCCGGGATCGGGGCCAGGTTCGTCGGGGTCGGCGGCCGCTTCGGCTTGCGGGGGGTCGTCCGGTCGGGACTCAGTGGCCAGCTGCAAGCCCATCGCCGCGGCGATCAGCAGGAACACGGCCGGCCATGGCGACACGCCGCCGGGCGACTCGATGACGGCGCGGCCGATGATCCACTGGCCGGCGATGATGAGGAGCAGGATGACGATGAACCAGGCGGCCGCTGTTTTGTCTTTCATGGCATGGATCGATGTCCGGATTTTACGGCGTAAGGAGAATTATGATCGATGTGGGGGGAGATGTCGAGGGGGGTGATCATGCAGAGGTAATTGTAGGGGCGGGTTTAAAACCCGCCCCGACGAGAGATGCTGAAACTGCTGGCGGCGATGGTCGTGCCCGACGGCGAGTGGGAGGCGGTCGGCCGCGACGCGCACGCCGTGATCGATGAGGCGAAGGCCGCCGGCGTGTACGTCTTCGGCGGTATCGATGAAGCTGTGCCGCCCGTTCTCGTCTCGGCCGACGGCTCGGTCGCCGAGGGCGGCTACCCGTGGACGCCTCCGCTTGACGGCGGCTTCACCGTGCTCGAACTGCCCTCGCGCGAGGAGGCCGTCGCGTGGGCCGCACGCATTGCTAAAGCCTGCCGCTGCGAGCAAGAGCTGCGCGTCTTCATGTTCGACCCACGCTCCTGAGGGCGGCATTGAAATGGCGCAGGAAATGTAACCTGACAATTCATTCAAACCGAACCCGCTTTGAAGGTCGGTTCAACTCAGGCACCCGATGGGCAAAGCCCGCCGGCAAATCAAACCCGTAGGTCAACTATGGAAACATCATCGAATAAAATGCGCTCGCTCGTGTGGATCAGTCTGGGCGCAGCGGGAATTGCGCTTCTGCCGGCGACCCACGACTTCGCTCACACAAACCCGTCCAACTAAAGACTGGAGTGCATATAACCAAAGCGGCCGTAGTATAGACAATTCGATGTCAGTACCACGGCCACTTTGCCCTGGGCAAATGAAGTCGCGATTCCGGCCGGACTTTCTTACGGCGTCACCGTGAAGGCCGAGACCATGCCCTGGTCGATATTCAGCCCATCCTCACTGCCAAAGTCCGGCATAAAGT
>DAOMSB010000050.1:0-20101 GCA_035446145.1 Promineifilum sp. (SeqCode)
ACGCGAGCCAGGCCGTCGGCCAGCTTGGCCCCGCCGACGCCGCCGGCGAGGCAGACGACGCGAAGCGAAGAAGAATCGAAGGGTGTCATGTTATAATTATCCGTCAGGTAGAGAATTGCGCCATTCCGGAGTGTCGAGGATGAAGAACGCTACGCTGCTTGGGTTTGACGGCGACGGGGTGGGAGTATTTAACCTGCAAAGCACGGAGCGCGTGGCGCGCGTGGGTGACGAGGTGGTGGTCAGCGGCGGCCGCATCATCGAGGAAATCGATCCGCTGCTGGACAGCGAACTGCTGCTCCTGTCGTCGTTTGCCGGTGGATGTAAAGGGCCTTACTGGATTGTGGGGATATTTTGGTACTGGAATAACACACCGACTGTCATCCATAAGGAGTGTCTTAAGTCACTTGCGACCATGATTCAAAGCCGCTACCATGAACGTATGATCAAGCTGCGCACAATGTTCGCATTGGCAAGTTGCGTCGCGGCCCTGGGTCTTCTGGTCGCGTGTACTCCAGTCACCCGGTCTCCATTCTCCACTCCACCGTTACCATCGACCGCGACGGCTACCCCTGTTCCAGAGACGACGTCGGAACCGACGGCCGCGGCCATACCGCCCGCTACGTCGACCGTCATCGCTCCAACGTCAACGCCAACCGCGATCCCTTCGCCGCGCGCACCGGTATCAACACTAACTCCGCCGCCCCTGCCCCCTGGTTGGGCCTGGCACGCAGTGGCCCGCTACGGCTACGGCGTGCTGTACCCCGACACCTGGACAGTGCGGACTCGCTCAGCCACCTATGGCATTGTCCATGAGACAACCTTTCTGCCACCGACGGATGGTCCGGCCATGGGAGTGGTGGTCGACGTCTGGAAACCACCCGAAGATCCCGCGTTCGACCTGTTGGAGTGGGTCAACCTCAACTCCGACGCCACGATCCGCCTAGTCCTGGATGAGCCGTTAACCTACAACGCCATCGCGCTGGGTCGCCCTGCCGTCTATTACTTCCATGCCGATGACGGGCGCACGACCAATATGGCGCAGGTTCTGTTCGCCACCGAGCAAGGTCGCTTTCGCGTCACGATGTTCGCCCCATCGCCGCTGAGCGAGGAGGTCATGCCGATCTATCGGGCGATGCTGGCAAGCTTTACCGCGGCCGGAGAGGCAGAGATGGGGGTGGTAATTCCCTAGAACTGTCGTGGACAATGCAACACGCGAGGAGCAAACGCACCCCACTTTCTGCGTGGTCATACTATAATTATCCGTTAGGTAGAAATGCACGCCATTCCGGAGTGTCGAGGATGAAGAACGCTACGCTGCTTGGGTTTGACGGCGACGGGGTGGGAGTATTTCACCTGCAAAGCACGGAGCGCGTGGCGCGCGTGGGCGACGAGGTGGTGGTCAGCGGCGGCCGCATCATTAGAGACGACGCCGGGACCGACAAGTTCCGCCGATCGTTGACGCGACCCGTGGCCCACTCTATACTTCGCTCCCACACCATCCTGAAGATGCTCGGCCGAGCGCGAGGACAGTGGGTCATGAAAAACATCTTCCGCAACCCCGACGGCGAAGTGAATACCCAGATCGTCGTCGCCGCCATCGGCGCGACGGCGACGCTGCTGACCGCGCTCATCGCCGGCATTTTCGGGCTGATCCAGCTTCAGGCTTCACGCGCCCAAACCCCGCCTACCCCTACCGTCAATGCGTTCACCGTCGAGATCGACGGCCCGACTGAAGCGCCGCTGAACGAGGAGACCTGGTTCACCATCATCAGCGAGGATGCCGAGCGCGTGGAATGGACGATTGCCGGCTTCGGCAGCGACGAGATCGATCCATTTGAACGAAGCGATCAAATATACGTTGAGCCTGTGGATGCCGGACGTGTGGGAGAACAATTCACGCTGGTCGTGACCGCCTACGATGACGGAAACCGCGCCACTGCCCGCCATGAGTTCCAGATCACCGATGCCTCATCACCGTAGCAAAATCACCCTGTATGACTGAGCAGCTTATCACCCCTGCCCCAGCCGTTAATGCCCCACAAGAGTCTTATGTGCGCCTGTTCCTGCGTTTTCTGCGCTTTGGCCTGTTGGCCTGGGGCGGCCCCGTCGCCCAGATAGCTCTAATCCGCCAGGAGTTGGTGGAGGAAGAACAATGGGTCAGCCGCGAGCGCTTCAACCGTGTGCTGGGCGTCTATCAAATTCTCCCTGGGCCGGAGGCCACCGAACTTTGCGTCTATTTCGGGATGCTGTCGCGCGGCCGGATTGGCGGGACGGTGGCCGGGCTGGGGTTTGTGCTGCCCGGCTTCGTCCTGATGCTGTTGCTGTCGTGGTTCTATGTGACCTACGGGATCAACTCGCCGGTCTTCTCGGCCGCTTTTCTGGGGATGCAGGCGGCGGTCGGCGCGTTGATTGTCCGGGCGGTCCACCGCATCGGCAGCCACGTGCTTCACAACCGATGGCTTTGGGCGATTGCCGTCCTGGCTGCCATTACGCACTTCGCCGGGATCCATTTTCTTCTGAACCTGAGTATTGCCGGCCTGATTTATCTGTTGATGAAACAAGGCCGCGACAAGTTGAGCACGGTATTGCTCCTGACCGTTGGGGTGACGTCACTGGCCTTATTGATCGCCCGCCTAAGCGTGGGGCAGATCGCGCTTGAGGCCGCCGGCGCTATTTCCGAAGATCACCCCACAACCCTTTCCCTGTTCGCATTGGGACTGCGCAGTGGTTTGCTGACTTTTGGCGGCGCCTATACCGCGATCCCCTATCTGCGTAATGAGGCGGTTGTTGTCAGTGGCTGGATGACCGACGGCCAGTTTCTCGATGGGCTGGCGTTGGCCGGCATTTTGCCCGCCCCGCTGGTTATTTTCGGCACGTTTGTGGGTTATCTGGGTGGGGGTCTGTTGGGGGCGATTGCTCTAACGTTGGGTATCTTCCTGCCCGCTTTCGGGATGACTCTAATCGGGCATGAACTGCTTGAGAAAGTCGTCGAAAACAAGGCGTTCCATAGTATTCTTGATGGCGTTACGGCCGGGGTAGTCGGTCTGATCGCCGCTACGGCTGTGGTGTTGCTTCGGGATGCGATCTCCGGTTGGCTCTCCCTGCTCATCTTTCTTGGCGGCCTGATGATACTCTTCCGCTGGAACTCAAAAATAAACGTGCCGGTTGTCGTTCTGGGGGCGGCGCTCGTCGGGCTTCTGGCCTATTTTCTGTTGTGACCGAGCTTCAGGGATTAGATCAAATAAGCACGTAAGCGCCGGCGGCTTCGGCCATGATCGCCACGCCGTTAACCATGGCTCGCTCGTCGAAGTCGAAACGCGGGTGGTGGTGGGGGAACTGCGTGGCCGGGTTCCCGTTGCTGCAGCCGACGAAGAAGTAGCAGCCGGGGATCTCCTCCAGGATGAAGCCCATGTCCTCGGCGGCCATCGTGCGATGCTCCAGGATATTCTCTGTGCCCAGCACGCGCTCGGCCGCGGCGCGAACGACGGCCGTCGGTTCCGGTGCGTTGACCACGGCGGCGACGATGGCCACCGTCTCCATGGTCGCCCGGCAACCGAAGGCGGTCGCCACGTTGGTGGCCATCTCCAGGATGCGCCGGTAGACCATGCGGTGGGTGGTCTTGTTGTAGCTGCGCACCGTGCCCTTCAGGATGGCCCGTTCGGGGATGACGTTGAAGGTTGTGCCGGCCGAGAATTCGCCGATGGAGACGACCACGTTATCGTGCGGGTCGGCGTTGCGGCTGACGATGCTCTGCAGGGCGACGACGATCTGCGCCGCGGCGATGATCGGGTCGGTCGCCAGATGGGGCGCGGCCCCGTGGCCGCCCTTGCCCTCCACGGTGAGCGTGAAGACGCTGGACGAGGCCATTGCCGGGCCTTCGACGACGCGCGCCTGTCCCAGATGCACCGGCGACCAGAGATGCATGGCCAGGGCCACGTCCGGCCGCGGGTTCTCCAGCGCACCCCCGGCCATGACCGCCAGTGCCCCGCCCAACCCTTCCTCGGCCGGTTGGAACAGGAACTTGAGCGAGCCGGCCATTTGCGCTTGCCGGCGGGCGAAAATGTGCGCCAACCCCAGGCCCATCGCCACGTGGCCGTCGTGGCCGCAGGCGTGCATGACGCCGGGATTGGTCGAGACGTACTCGTGAGTGCTTTCCTCCTGGATGGGCAGGGCATCCATGTCGAAGCGGAGAAGCACGGCGGGGCCGGGGCGCGCGCCTTCCAGCAAGGCAACGACGCCGGTCTGGCCGACGCCGGTCTGTACCTCAAGCCCCAGCCTGGTCAGCGTCTCGGCCACGAGGGCGGCCGTGCGCGTCTCCTGGAAGCCGAGTTCCGGATGGCGGTGCAGGTCGCGGCGGACGCGAATCAGATCGCCGGAGAGGGCGGCGGCCTCTTGTTTGAAGTCGGGAGTTGTCATCTCCCTCTATGGTAGACGTGGAATATTACGTCCGGCGTTACACGCGCGTGCGGATTATTGAAGGGGGGCACATTTTAGACACGATGTTTCGCGCTGTCGCCCGGAATAATGCGTTTAACTGTCGTACGGCTCTTGCTCTTCATGAAGCGCAAGCTCTGTGTGGCGCGGCATCGTCCGCGGCCGCTCCACCAGCCGTCCGGTGACGTATTTGTGGAGGATGCTGGACATGAGGGTCTGGTAGGGGATGCCGTCTTCCTGGGCCATTTCCTGGAGGGCCAAAACATCCCGGTTTGAGATGCGGATGTTGACGCGGCGATCCTTGCGGAAGAAGGTGCGGGCAGCTTCCTGATATTCGGCGATTCGAGCTTCCATGTTTGGAACGGGAATCCATTCGTCCCTTTCATAAGATTCAATGAGATCGCGCTCTTCTTCATCCAGGAATTCTGTATCGAACTTATCGTTGTCGTCCATTATTGATTCGATCCCCTGAGATAATGACGCGTTTCTTTCCTGCTGGGATAGATTGTTTTCAGAAATGTAACGCCATCTTCCTGAACAAATGGTACGAGATAGACGTAATCATCCATACGAACGATAAACATCTGTTGGCCGGGGTATCTTTCCTGGTTTGGATGTTCTTTAATCGAAAGCAGGTCGCCTTGAAGAATATGGGTCACGATCTCTTCAAATGAAATGCCACGTTCTTCCTTCAGCAACCGGTTCTTTTCCTCGTTCCACTGGAAGTTATTGTTCATAAGGTATCACAATGTGTGCCTAATGGCAACACCCCGCAGATTATTCGTTGATAAGTTGCAGACAGCCCAACGGCGCCCACCCTCTCTGCCCTGCCGCGTTCGTTGCCCATAACCAGCCGCTCTCCACAAGCTCCCCGCTGACCACATCGCCCGGCTCCAACGGCAATTCGGCCGCCGTGTAGTCGCGGATGAGCCGGCCGCTGTCGCCCTCGACGCACAGCCAACTTTCGGGGATCCAGCCCGCGCGGCCGTCGGCGGCCGTGGCCCAGACCCAGCCAGGGAACTCGTCGTCGCGGCGGCCGAGCGTCAGGCGGTCGCCGGCCGTGCCGCGGATGGGGTCGGAGTAGTGGACTTGCCAAGATTTAATGGCGTGATACGTTGCCATCAACCCTCACTGGATTTCCCGGCGCGAATGTAGGCCAGTTGCGACTGCCAGCCGACGGCCCGATCGAGTAACTGATTGCGGAACAGTCGTTCGATCTTCTCCATCTCGTCCGGCATGACGCCCCCGGCCGCCAACCGCTCGCGATAACTTGGCCGTCCGTCGGCCGCGCCCGCGCCGAACCAGCGGTCAAGGTGGGCGGCGGTGATGAGCCGCTCCTCCGTCTGCTCCTCGACGGTCAGGCGGATGTCGGTCAGCCCGGCGGCCTCCAGCGCGGCCCTCAGATCGTGCTCGTCCCAGTTGGTCATCGGGTCGGCCGGGTCGGCGTAGATGGTTTCCTCGGCGGCGATGACCTTGTCGCGCAGTTCTGTGTCGCGGCCCCATTCGATCAGGTCGTAGAGGCGTTGCGTGTGGCGGGGGATGGATTGGGAGAGGACGAGACGGCCGCCGGGCAGCAGGTGATTGGCCAAGACCTGACAGGTCTCAGAAGACCTGTCAGGTCTGGATAGCGTGTTGCGACCCATGATGCAATCGAAGCGCACATCAGTCTCGCCGCGCAGGGACAACAGATAGTCGAGTTCAGCCGGCTCGCCGACGAGGATGGCCGGTCGCTCGACCTCCGGCAGGCGGGCGGCCTGCTGGCGCAGTGCCTCTCCCGCAGATTCATCGGCCGCCAACGCCCACACGCCGCCTTCCGGCGCGCGCCGCACGGCCTCCCACGTGAGCAGCCCACTCCCGGCATTGGCGTCGAGGATGAGGTGATGGCGCTGCACACCGGCCATTTCGAACAACCGGTCGCGCAGGCCGCCGAGTTGGCGGCCGCTGCTCGCCACCGTGCGTTGCAGCCAGGCGTCCTTGGTGCGGTTGGTCGGGCTGGTGGTCAATATTTCCAAGTGACCGGGTGTTTCGTTCTCGCCTTCGACCATCGCCGTTAGTTGTGCCTCGCGCCGTCGGGCCACATCGTCGCGGATGGCTCGCTCGTAACCCAGTTCGCCCGGCTGGTAGAAGACTTTCCCTTGCAGCGTCTCGGGCAGATACTGCTGAGCCACCCAGTGGTTGCGATAGGCATGGGGATAGAGATAGCCCTCACCGTGGCCGAAGCCCTCCTTGTCGCGGCTGCCGTCCTTCAGATGATTGGGCACGTCGGCCTCGCGCTCTTTCTCCACCACGCCCAGCGCGTCGAAGAAGGCGAAGGCGGAGTTGGACTTGGGCGCGGTGGACAGATAGATGGCCGCCAGCGACAGTGGATAGCGCCCCTCCGGCATGCCGATGCGCTCGAATGTCTCCCAGCAGTTGACGACGACGCCCATCGCCTGCGGGTCGGCCATGCCCACGTCCTCCCCGGCGAAGATGGCCATGCGCCGGAAGATGAAGCGCGGGTCCTCTCCGGCATAGACCATTTTGGCCATCCAGTAGAGCGCGGCGTCGGTGTCGGAGCCGCGCAGGCTCTTGATGAAGGCGGAGATGGTGTCGTAGTGAACGTCGCCGTCCTTGTCATAGAGCACCGCCCGACGCTGGATCGACTCCTCGGCCACGTCGAGATCGACGCGGATAACGCCGCTCTCGTCTGGGGGGGTCGTCTCCACAGCCAGCTCCAGCGCGTTGAGCACGCCGCGGGCGTCGCCGTTGGCCACGTCGACCAGGTGATCCAGTGCTGCGGGCTGCAATTCAATCTTCAGGCTGCCGTAGCCGCGTTCGGGATCATTGAGAGCCTGGATGGCGATGGCCCGCAGGTCGTCTTCGGTCAGCGGCCGGAGCTGGAAGATGCGGCTGCGGCTGACGAGTGCCTTGTTGACCTCGAAGTAGGGATTCTCGGTCGTCGCGCCGATGAGGATGATCGTGCCGTTCTCCACGTGGGGCAGCAAGGCGTCCTGTTGGGCCTTGTTCCAGCGGTGCACCTCGTCGACAAAGAGAGTGGTGCGCCGGCCGTGTAGCTCGCGCAGTTCTTTGGCGATCTCGATGGCCTCGCGAATCTCCTTGACGCCGGCCAGCACGGCGTTGATGGTGATGAAGTGGCTGCGGGTGCTGTTGGCGATGACCATGGCCAGCGTGGTCTTGCCCGTGCCCGGCGGGCCATAGAAGATGAGCGAGGAGAGCTGGTCGGCCTGGATGGCGCGGCGCAGCAGCCGGCCCGGCCCCATGATGTGGCTTTGGCCGACGAATTCGTCCAGCGTGCGCGGCCGCATCCGGGCAGCCAGCGGCGCTTCCTGCTGAACTCGCTGCCGGGCGGCGTGGGAGAAGAGATCGCTCATTCAGTGCCGCTCTCCTGGAACGCCTTCCGCAAAATATCTTCAACGCCGAGATTCGCGGCGTTCTCGCGCAGATACAGGATATCCAGTTGCCCTTTTTGCGTCAAAAGCACACCGAGGATGTCGTGCCATTGACGTTCCGAAAGTCGCCCCCCGCGGTCGAACCAATCGAGCTTGGCCAGAACAATGTCCTCAGGAGTCGATAGATAGATCCTCTGGTCGCCGTCCAGCCCGATCGCCGACGATACCCGCCGCTGGAGTTGGAGATGATCAAAGGGGCGCGTGCCGGGGATAAAAACATCGACCTTGAACATCGTCGGCAGGTGAATGAGATTGAAACTGCTCTTATGCTCGATCGCGCCCCGGATCATTTGTTCATCAAGGTAGAAATCGCGCCCCAGGGTTTTAACCAGCGCCGGGACGTGCTCCGGCTTGATGTCGGCCACGAAATCAACATCGAGGGTGGAGCGACTAACTCCGTAGTAGGCAGAGGCCATTGAGCCGCCGATGACATACTCAATCCCGAGGTCGTTCAACGTATCGGCGACGGTCGTCATGGTATCGATCGGGGTTATCGACATGGAATCATTCTCCCGTAACTGGCGAATGTCGTAAGTTATGGTGGTGCCGTATAGCAGACCAAACAATCGTCTGGTTTGTTGTTCGGGCGAGTCTTGCGGGTATTGATGGCGTAATCCGGCAAGCATCATCTGCCGCACGCCATCGTTCAACTGAACTACCATCTCCAGCCTGCGCCAGGGCGAAACCTGACTGAGCCGATAGATGAGTTCATCCTCCACAATTTGGGACGTATCCGCGAATAGACGACTCATATCGTGATTATACCGCCTAATGGTTGGCCGGTCAGCGACCGGAAACGGCGAGCCACATCGCCGGCTGTCAAAAAGAGCCGATGTTGATCCTCTCTGAATGTGTTACCATTGGTTCGTACATCCGATTCTGTTAATAGCAATAATTATGACGCTCGTGTATATGGGGTGAATCGATGAAACTGGCTGAAGCACTCATCCTGCGCGCCGATCACAAGAAGCGGCTGGAACTCCTGCGGGAGCGACTATCGCGCGTCGTCAAAGTGCAGGAAGGCGACTTGCCGGCCGAAGACCCGGCCGACTTGCTGGGCGAGGTAGACAGGACGGTGACCGAACTGACGGGCCTCATCCGTCGAATCAATCGCACCAACATGGCGGTTCAACTTGATGACGGCCGATCGATTGCCGACGCCATAGCCGACCGCGATGATTTGAAGCTCCGCCATTCGATCCTCACCGGATTGATCCAGAACGCGACTATCCGGCAGGACCGATTCACCAAAAGCGAAGTGCGCTTTCAAACGACAATCGATGTGGCCGCTCTGCAGCGGCGAGCGGACGATCTGGCGCAGGCTTACCGCGAACTGGACACGAAAATACAGGCAGCGAATTGGCTGTTCGATCTGAGCGAATGAGTGAAGTTGGTAACCAGGCCGATTAAGGCGAGTACAACCCTCCTGAAGGCGGGGAAAGCCTTCACCATGGATGACGTGAAAGGCCACGTCTGTGGTTCGATCCCACGCTAACCGGGTATGCCCCGTAATGTTACAGGCGTATCGGGTAAAGCGTAATGTCACTACCAACGTACTGATTGATCGGCATGGCGAGGGTGGGACAGGGGACTGTCACTCATTGTGATGATCCTGACCAATCGGGTGCGAACAATCGGCCGCTGTTCGCCCCGTTGTATCTCTATTTATCAAGTGGCCGCTAAACAAAAAATGATGGAGGTAGTAGATGGCAATTCAAGTTAAGCGAGCGATGCTTGATGTCAAGAAATATCAGTGGACGGCAGGGGAAGGGGACGACAAGAAGAGCGTCGCCCATGACCGAATCATGTTCAGCCGCCGCCAGGGGTATGAAGTGATTCCGATGATCCAGAAGGTCGTCAATCATTTTGGTTATGAGACCGAGGAAGATGTGAAGCGCGTCGAGGAAGCGATTCGCTCCGCGCTGCCCGGCAACGTTCGCAGCCGCAAGAACGTCTTCAATTGGCTGACCACCTATCTCGCGTAACAGGCGGGCAATCGCTGGACCGAGCAAAAAGGCCGGAGAACCCTTGGGTGTCTCCGGCCTTTCGCGTTCAATCAGGCGCGCCGCTTCAGCTGTGATGAGACGTGTTCGCGGCCATGCTATCGTGCATGGCGTACAGGAAGACGCCCGCCGCAACCGCCAGGTTGAGCGAACTGGCCCGACCATGCATGGGCAAGCGCATCAGGACGTCGCACGCGGCCGTTTGCTCCGCGGTAAGCCCCTCGCGCTCGCTGCCCAGCAGCAGGACGACCGGCGGGGTATAGAGGCCGGTATCCCGATAGTTGTCGCGGCCGTGGGCCGACGTGCCGGCGAGGTGATATCCCTCGCGCCTGACCCAATGGATCAATTGGCTCCATGTGGCCGTCGCGACCGGTATTCGGAAGATCGCGCCCATGCCGGCGCGGATGGCGGAAGGGTGATAGGGATCCACGCCGCCATCGACCAGCATCAGACCGGAAGCGCCTACGGCGTCGATCGTGCGCAGGATCGTGCCGACATTCCCAGGGTCTTGGGGAGCAATCAGGGCGATCATCCAGGGGTGAGTGGCGGCCGACAGATCCTCGAGCCGGGCAAGACGCTGCCGGGCGACGGCCAGCAGTCCCTGCGGATTATCCTTGCCCGCGACGCTCTCCATCACTTCCGTCGTCACTGCGTAAGTCGGGATGGCGCTGCTTTCCGCCCTGGCCACGAGTTCGCGGCCGAATGGACTGGCTAATATGTCGGGCGCGTAGATCAGATATTCGGCCGCGCCCGACGCCAGCGCTTCACCCACATGAAAGATGCCCTCGACCACACACAGACCGGCGGCCTCGCGTTCCTTGCGTCGCCCAAGGGCGCGAACCTGTTTGATCCGTGCGTTGGTGGTGCTGGAGATGAGAGGAGGTGCGGTCATGATTGCGCGGGGCAAAAAGCGCTGTCGGCGGGCTGCTGCGGCTAGATCTGAAACCCCCCGCGATAGGGGACAACCTTGTAATGGAGATCTGTGACGTATTTTTCCAACTGGTCGTTAAGCTCATCCCAGGCGTCGCTGGTGAGTAGGTTATCCATCGTCTGCTTGTCGCCGCAGACAAAGCCAAGCAGGCGGTTGGGGGCCTGACCATAGGCCGTATGCCAGGCCTCGCTCATTTGCAGGCCCATGGATTGCAAAGTGGGCACAAATTGACCCATAACGAACTGGTAATATTCCTGGAGGGTGTCCTGGTTCACATCATATTCGAGTAATAACTTCAGCCCGTTCTCGTCCATAGACATTATTGTAACGCCACATCGACGTAAAACGACAGGCGATGAAAAATTTTAATCAAGACAGACCGATTGGCGACTTAATCGGGGATGAGTTGCAGGCGCCATATTTACGACCATCGGGCAAGTGGTGTACAATGAACGAAAGTGGCCTGAGCGATCGCTCGTCCCCAAGGCCCAGGAGAACGGCTTATGCATAGTTGCAGGAGTTCGCTGAATTGCTTCGTCCCCCCATACATGCTGCGCGAGATCATTGAGAACGGCACACCGGAGCAGCGCCAGCAGGCTTTGCGGAACATCGTGTCGGCCGAAGCCGTTCGGGTGCAGCGCGAAGTGATCGCCAAGGAAGGCCCGCCTGCGCCATTCCTGGAAGCCGCGGGTGGCTTGAACCGCGTCATCTATACCGCCGAGAACGGCAGCACCTTGCCCGGCCGCCAGTTGCGCGGCGAAGGCGGCGCGCCCACCGGCGACCCCGCTGCCGATGAGGCCTACGACGGTGCGGGCGCGACGCACGCGCTCTTCTATGAGGTGTTCGAGCGTGATTCCATCGACGGCGCGGGCATGCGTCTCGACTCCACAGTGCATTATCGTACCGGCTACGATAACGCCTTCTGGAACGGGCGGCAGATGGTGTATGGTGATGGAGACGAAGATCTGCCGGAGAGCCAGCGCATCTTCAATCGCTTCACCATCGCCGTCGATATTATCGGTCATGAATTGACCCACGGCGTGACCCAGCATACGGCCAACCTGATCTATCAGGGCCAATCGGGCGCGCTCAATGAATCGATATCGGATGTGTTCGGCTCGCTGGTCAAGCAGCGGCTATTGGGCCACTCGGCGGCCGAAGCGGACTGGATTATCGGCGAAGGACTGTTCACGTCAAACGTCAACGGCATCGGCATCCGCAGCATGAAGGCTCCGGGCACGGCTTACAATGATCCTGTGCTGGGCAAGGACCCTCAGCCGGGGCATATGCGCGACTACGTTCAGACGCAGTCCGATAACGGCGGCGTCCATATCAATTCCGGCATACCGAACCGCGCGTTCCACGTGACGGCCATGAATATGGGAGGCTACGCATGGGAGAAGGCGGGGCTTATCTGGTATGCCACGCTGAAGGATAAGTTGACTGAATCGGCCACGTTCGCCACGGCGGCGGCCAAGACTTATGAGGCTGCCCGCGACCTGTATGGCCAGGGCAGTCTGGAGCAGCAAGCTGTGCGCGCCGGTTGGGCCGAGGTCGGCATTGATGTCGGCCAGGAAACGCCGCCCCCCCCTGATAATGGCGGCTCCCGTCCTGGTTGTTCGGGCAGCCTGATGAGCCTGTTCCGATCGATCATAGGCGCGCGCTAGAGGAAAATTGCGAGAGAGGTCCGAATGAAAATCTACTTTGAGCGAAGCGGCGGCTTTATGGGGCGCAACGTATCTACTACGGTGGATACCAATCAGATCCCGCCGGAGCAAGCCTTGAGCTTGCTGAAAAAGGTGGATTACTCTGATTTTTTCTGCCTGCCGGAATCGTTGACCGGCGGACTGGAGAGCGCGTCCGGCGCGGACCAATTGTGCTACAAGGTTACTGTCGACGTGGACGGCATCGAGCACACCGTGGAGACGTCGGATGCCGGCGCGCCGGCAGAGTTGCAGCCATTGCTGGACGAGTTGTCCTCAATTGCTCGCGGCTCAACTATCCCCACGGGGCCAAACGGCGAATCACGATCAGGCGGCAACCGGTAGCCGGTTGGGCGCCTGTTTCTTGACGCGCGTCTGTCGTTGGCCGTGGGCCTGTCCTGCCCCCTGAGCGGGAAGGGCCGGAGCGGGCATCGTTTTGTCTGCCTGCTGCTGGACGCGCTCGTGGAGTCCGGCTGCCGCCAACTGATCCAGCAACGCCTTGTGCTCTGCCTTCGCTCCATCGGTCGACACGGTCAGGATCGTTTCCGAGCGATGCAATGCCGTCAGGGCCAGATCGTTGATCCGGCTGCCCAGGTGAACCACAACGGTATAGCCCCGCGCGACAAGGTTGTCCAGCACGTCATTGAGGCGGTGGGGGAGAGGTTCGCTCTGCCCGATAAACGATGGGGAAAACGGCGCGGGCATTACTTCCAGCGCGCCGTGGTAGCGTTGGGCCACGCGGTCGATTGATTCGTCGGAGACAGGCTCTCCGGTATCCTGCAGCAAAACACGCATGTTTGGTCCGCCGGAAAGTTGAAGACGAGCACCAATGCTGCCCGCGGGCAGTTCCAGGTCGATGAGCATGACCGCGCCGGATTCTTTCAGGGCGGTTGTCTCGGCCAGTCGTGTGGCGACCGTGGCTGCGTCGGCCGGCCGGGAGGAGCCAATGATCGAGACGACGCGGCCGGTCGTTGGGCCGGTTACATCAGCGCGACGCAGGGTGGCCTGGAGGAAGTCAGGGAGCAACTCGATCTGGTATGGTTTGGCCAGGAAATCGGCCGCGCCGACGCTAAATGCACGCCGCCGGAACTCACCGCTGGATGAGGCCGAAAGAAACAGCACGGGTACATCTACCGTGCGCGGGTCGGCCTTCAGCCGACGGCACACTTCGAAGCCGTCAATGCCCGGCATGACGACGTCGAGGACGATAGCGTCGAATGGTGTGGTGTTCGCTGCCGCGATGGCAGCTTCGCCGTCGGCGGCCGTGGCCGTCTCGTAACCGGCGCGTTTTAGTTGTTTGCTCAGCAAAAAGCGCATGGACGTTTCGTCGTCCACGATAAGAATTCGTTTTTGATTCATGCCTGTTAAATGATTCCTGGGTTACCGCGTTCTGACAGCAGAGATTCCGGCGGTTTAGTGTCTACCCAGGAGATTAGCGGCTCCCGGTTACAATGAACCTTAAGAGGATAGCTTCATTGGAGGCAGAAGGTCGTATATCGCTTGTCTCGATGCGCGCGCAGATGCGTCTCGCCCTGATTTCTGCTATCGTACTGCCTATGAACAAAGAGGTTGAACTTGAGGTCCGCGCGGATGGTATCGCGCTGTTGCGCGTGAACCGGCCCGAGGCCAGAAATGCCCTGAGTTGGGCCGCCCAGGAAGCTTTCGCCGACTGTGTTACGGCCGCCAACCATAACGACGCGATCCGCGTTCTCATTATTGCCGGCGCGAACGGGTCATTCGTATCCGGCGGCGATTTGAAGGAGTTGTCCGGGCATCCTGACAAGGCTGCCGGAGAGCGGCTGAATCGGGTGATGAGCGCCGCGCTGGCCCAACTGACGGACCTGCCCTGTCCGGTTATCGCCGCTGTGGATGGGGATGCCGTCGGTGGCGGCTGCGAAATTCTGACCGCTTGCGATTTACGAGTGGCCTCGGCCGACGCCCGCTTCGCTTTCCGACAGATACACAATGGGCTGACGACCGGCTGGGGCGGCACGTCGCGGCTGGTGGCGCTGATCGGCCAAAGTCGGGCGATGGAGCTATTGCTTACGGGCCGGACGTTTGATGCGGCTGAAGCGCAGGCGCTGGGCCTCATCCATCGTGTCGTGCCGGCGGGCACCGGCGCGCTCGACGCGGCTTATGCCTGGGCCGAGGAGTTGCGACAGCTGCCTCGCCATGCCCTGGCCGCGCTCAAGACTCTGGTTCAAGCCGCGACCTATCTCCCTTCGCTAAGCGCGAACCGGCTGGAGACACAGCTGTTCACCCGTTTGTGGCCGGCGGCCGACCACATTGAGGCCATGGACGCCTTTGTGCAGAAGCGCGCGCCGCGTTTTAATCAAGACCTGTAGCCATGTACGACCACATCGCGCGCTATTACGATCTGAGTCACGATCCGTTGACCGACGACATCCGGTTTATCCTCGATCTGGCCGCAACCGTCGCCGGGCCGGTGCTGGAGATTGGCTGCGGCAGCGGGCGGTTGTTGATGCCGTTGGCGCGGGCAGGCTTTGACGTCGTCGGTGTTGATGCGTCGCCGGAAATGCTGGCTCGCGCCAGATTACGTCTGACGGCTGAACCGCCGGAAGTGCGCGCCAGAATTCGGCTCATCGAGGCCGACGTCAGGGATCTGGGCCTTTCTCCGACGGAGTCGTTCGGGCTGATCCTCTTCGGCTATAACACGTTCATGCATTTCGATGAGGCCGGGGCGGGGGCGGCGCTTAAGCGTTTGCGGCCGTTGTTGCGCGCCGCAGGACGGCTGCTCATCGACGTGGTGAACCCTGTTTTGCTGTCAATGGCGACCGATGACCCCGATTTCATGCTCGAGGACGTGCTGGAAGACGAGGTACACGGAGAAACGATCCGTCAATATACCGCTTATGAAAGCGTTATGGGCGAGCAAGCTGTCGACGTGGCCTGGGTATACGAGGTTGAAAGCGCGGCGGGGGCTTCCGGGGATGGGCCGAAACAAACCAAAGCCCGGATGCGCTACTTCTACCTATATCCACACCAGTATGATCTGTTGTTGACCCTGACCGGCTTTCGCCTTGTGAACTTGCTTGGGGATTATGGGAGCGAGCCGTTCGACGAGGACAGCGATCGGCTTATCCTGCTGGCTGCGCCGGAGTGACCACAGGCGGCCGCCACCGGCGACACTACAGCTCTTCCACATCCAATAACAGCCCCAGTTGGGCTACGGCCTGGCGGAACGCTTCCCATTCTCCTCGCCGGATAACCACGGCCAGATCGCCCAACGCCTCGGCGATGAAATCGCGCGTCTTGGGATTGGCCCGCAATGTGTCGAGGATCTCCGCGTCGCCAACGCGCAGCACCACGACCGATTGCAGCCGTCCCTCGACGCCCTTTTCCGCCCAACGGCTTATTCCTCGCCGGACGGCGGCCGGGACGGGACGACCGCCGGCGCTTTCCAGGAATTGCAGCATCCTTTCGGGTGAGATGCCCTGGCTTTGTGCTTCGGTCAGCGATGAGGGGACGATGCGGTAGCGGTAGGGCTTGCCGGGAGTCAGAGGCTCCGGGTCGGCGATGCGGGCCGCCTGAAACCGTTCGTAGCGACCGGCGTTGAAAGGAGCCAGGATGATGCCGTCGGGCTGGACGATCAGCGGCACCTTGATCTCATCGGCCACCGCCGGTTCATCGCCCAGCCAGGCCAGCGCGCGTGTTGACAGGCGATAGGTGGCCTCGTCGCTGCCTGCGGCCGATAACTCGACCATTCCCAGCCAAAAGAGCGGCCCCTGGATCAGATAGCGCAGCAGTCGCCCCTCGACGCGCCCCCAATCCGCGAAGCCGGAGAGATAATTTTGCGTCTCGGCATCGCGGATGTACCAGGTCTCGTAGTTGCCGTCGGGGCGCTGAAAATCGGGGTCCTGGGCGTGAATGACAGCTACCACATCGGCCAACCGGTACCAATGGTCATCGGCCGGCAGCGTGTCCATCAGCGCCGTCCGGGCCGGAAGAGGGTCATTTTGCCAACCCTCGCCCTCGATTGTCAGGCCCGGCGTGTGACGCAATTCATTCCACGCGCTGCGGCTCCAGGCATCCACCAGCGCGCGCAGTTGTGCCTCGCGGCTTTGTTGCAGCCAGTCGATGGCCGCGCGCGTCGGCCGCAGGATATCATCGGCCCGGCGCAAGAGCGACATCTCCGTCGCCAGGGTCAGGAGCATCGAGCGCCGGTCGCGGTCGGGGTTGGCCAGCAAGCCGTCGAGGTCGGGCAATCGATCGGGGCGTAACCCGGTGCGCTGGGCCAATGCCAGCAGTGTGGTTAGGTCGTCGACCGCGTCGGTTGGCGTCGGGCGCGATTCGACGGGCGCATTCGTAGGCCCCAGGGCCGGTTCGTCGGGTTCGAGGGCGGGTTCCTCGCGTCGAACTGGAGCCGGGGGCGCGAGGCGATAGAGCAGTTCCTGGGGGATATAGTAGAACTCCAGCATGCCCTCATCCGTCTGGTCGAACGCGCGATAGAGGAACCCGCGGTACCAGAGGGATTCGGCCGGGTTAGCCGGGTCGAGCCACGGTTCTTCGCGCTCCATCCTGCCCGGCCCCATAGGCCTGACTTCACCGTGCTGGCGAGCGAAGACAGCCACCGGCGCCCGACCGCCTTGCCGCACCAAATCGGTCAGCGCGGCCGCCTCTTCCGGCTCCAGGTACTCCATCTCGTTAACGAGGTCGACCTGGGCCAGAGCCATGGTTAGCTGATCGACGGCCGTGGCTTTATCCGTGCCGGTGAGGTCGAGGCCGAGCCATTCGCCGATGACTCGCAGGACGATGAGTTCGTGATCCAGCAGGGCCTGTTCCAGGTTGCGCATAGATGACCTCAGGATGTCAAACAATCACCCGAAGAGCTGCGGGCAGGCTGGTGATGGTGACTTGATGAACATCGTCGCGGGGATAGGCGAATATCTCGCCGTCGACCTGAATGGGCATGGGCGCGGACGATTTGACGGTGATCTCGCGGCATTGGCGGAAAGTAACATGAGGAGAGGTGACGTGAGTGCCTTTCATGGCGCTGGTCAGCATCCCGAGCATGGTCAGGCGGCCGATGGGGTTCACCAGCATAGTGTCGATCAGGCCGTCATCCCATCGCGCGTCGGGCGTCAGCAGGAAGCCGCCACCACCGCGCTGTCCCAGACCCATATACAGGAAGAGCGAGCGCTGGTTCACCGGCTGGCCGTCGAAGGTGGCTTCAAGATAGGGGATGTTGTAGTAAAAGAGGATCGTCTGCAGCACGGCAGCCATGTACATCGGAAAGCCGTGCAGCCGGGTGATGGTCTCGGTGCGCATGACGACGATGGCGTCGAAGCCGATGCCGAAGTTATTGTCGAAGACTTCGGTCTTGCCGTACTCGTTGGTCACGCGGGCCAGGTCAAGCGGCTGGGGAGTGCCCTTGAAGATGCGTTCGACCGCTCCCTCGACCTCTTCGGGGATGCCCAGCCCGAAGGCGAGGTCGTTGCCCGACCCGATGGGGATGATGCCGAGGGGCAGGGCGGCCTGGTCGCCGCGCATCAGGCCGTTGACGACCTCGTGAACCGTGCCGTCGCCGCCGGCCGCGACGACCAGATCGTAACCCTCATCGGCCGCGGTTGCGGCCAGTTCTGTCGCGTGGCGCGGCCGTTCGGTGGGAAAGACCTCCAGCTGGCTGTAGCGACGGCTGAGTGAACTGATGAGATCGGTTTGTTCGCGACCTCTGCCGCGCCCCGAACGCGAATTGATGATGACCTTGACGCGCATAGGTTCGCTTTACACCCCTTGTCAAACATGTTATACTGACCGCGTTCGTGATGTTACGTCAAGTTGAGCCATCTGACAAGGCGTAAACATGGCGCATATGGCAGCCGATCACAGGCTATTGGCCGGTGGAGCGAAGAGGAGAATATCATGGGCGCGGATGATGAATTTATCGTCGACGGTGACGAAAACGGGGCTAACGGAAGCTCTCACACCGAAGACGCCAACAACAGGACCTTCCTGATCCTGGCCTCGTTACTGACCGGCACGCTCCTGTTGATCTCGCTGGTGGCCGTCGGCTTTATATTGATGAACCGCTCCAGCGAGCGCGCGCAGACGGTAGCAGCGATTGAAACACAGAACGCCGTCATTCTGGCCACCAATGCCGCCGTGACCATGACAATTGAAGCGGCTCAGGTCAATGCTGCTGCGCCCGAACAAGCGATTGCCGAGAGCGACATCGCCCCCACTGATATTGCCGTGAAGGGCGGCATATCGCCGGAAGATGCCACAGCGACGGCCGACGCACTGGCCACGATCGCTGCCGATCCGACGCTCGTGGCGGCCGTTACCGCGGCTGCCGGCGGCGCAACACCGGCTCTGCCGGCCGATCCGACGGCGACCGCCCTGGCGGAAGTCAGCCCTACGGCTGAGGCCACCTCTGAACCTGAAGCCGGCGCCACCAGCGAACCCGCCGCTACAGAAGAGCCGACTGCCGAGGCTTCGGCCGTGGCCGTGACCGAGGAGGCTACAGCGGAAACATCTCCGGCTACTGCTGTCGCCGAAGCTACCGTCACCGCCATTCCCGCCACGACATCTACGTCAGGCGCGACATCTGAGGCGACCGTCATCGTCATCGGAGTGACGAATGAGCCGCCGGTAGCCGACGCGTCGGCCACACCCGAAAGCGCCGCTGCCACGGCCTCGCCGCTTCCCGCGACGACTGCGCCCGAGGTCGGGGCTACCGCCGTGCCGACAACGGGCGCGAGCGACAGCGGCCCGGCAGCGCCCGCCGCGACGGCCGCCCAGCCCGGCTATCCGCCCGCCTCGCCGGCCGCCCAGACGCCGGACGCGGGCTATCCGTCGGCGATCACGGTGACGCCGGTCGCCACAGGTGGCGGCGGATCCGGCCAGCAGGCGACGCCGCCCGGCGGAGTGACGGAGACACCTGTTGGCGGGGCGACGCCTAACTTGCCCGGCACCGCGACCGCGACTGTACCGGTAACGGCGACCGAACCGCCTACGGCTACCGTGCCACCTACGGCGACCGTACCGCCGACGGAAACTGTTCCTTCGACGGAAACGACGACACCGGCAGCTACAGATACGGTCGAAGCGTCGTTGACGCCAACGGCCGAGGCGACTACTGCTCCGGGATCAACTGAGGCCGCGCCAACCGTCACCGGTACCGTCGTGGCTACGATAACAGGCACCGCGCCGCCGATCGCCACGGGTACACAGGCCGCCACTCCCGGTGTCGTGCCTACGGGTACGACCGTTGCGCCGACGCCCACGGCCACGACGACCCCGCCGGTGATCCTGCCGGAGACGGGCCTCGATGACTGGGGTATTGCCGGCGTCGGCCTTGTCCTGTTGCTGGTTATATTTGGCTCGCGGCGACTGCGGCGCGCCTGAGGACGTATTTAGGGAACAAAAAAGCCGGGCACAGGCCCGGCTTTTTTTATTTCTGATGTAATTAGAGGCGAGAGAGGATCTCTTTCTTCTTGGCTTCGTATTCGGCAGGGGTGACAAGCCCCGCTTCCATCAGCTGCTTAAGCTTGCTGAGAGCCTGCACCGGCTCTTCCGCGGGTGCGGCCGATGATCCACTGGAGTAGGAGCTTAGCCCAC
>DAOMSB010000051.1:0-19820 GCA_035446145.1 Promineifilum sp. (SeqCode)
ACCAGAATTACCATTTCACTACGAAAGGAGATTTATCTATGACTATCAAAGTTGGCATCAACGGCTTTGGCCGTATCGGCCGTCAGGTATACAAAGCGATCTACGAGAACTACAAGGGCGTTCTCGACGTCGAGGCGATCAATGACCTGATGCCGGCCGAGACAAATGCGCACCTGCTGAAGTATGACTCCACCTATGGGAAGTTCCCCGGCGAAGTCGAGGTCCGCGACGGCGACATTTACGTGGATGGCCAGAAGCTCAAGAGCTATGCGGAGAAGGACCCGGCGAAGCTGCCCTGGGGTGAGTTGGGCGTCGATATCGTCCTGGAGTGCACGGGCCGCTTCCGCGACAAGGCTACCGCCGGCGCGCACCTGACGGCCGGCGCGAAGAAGGTCATCATCTCTGCTCCCGGCGGCAAGGACATCGACGGCACGTTCGTCCTGGGCGTCAATGAGGAAACCTACGATCCTGCGACCCAGAACGTCATCTCCAATGCCAGCTGTACCACCAACGCCCTGGCTCCGGTCGCCAAGGTGCTCGATGATAGTTTCGGCATCAAGCGCGCCCTGATGACCACCATTCACGCGATGACCAATGACCAGAGCATCCTCGACGTGGCCCATAAGGACCTGCGCCGCGCGCGCACGACGGCCAATAACATCATCCCGACCTCGACCGGTGCGGCCAAGGCTATTGGCCTGGTGCTGCCCGATCTGAAGGGCAAGTTCAACGGTATGGCTTTCCGTGTTCCGACGGTCACCGTATCGGTGGTTGACCTGACGGCCGAGCTTGAGAAGCCGGCGACCAAGGAAGAGATTAATGCTGCCCTGAAGAAGGCCTCTGAGGAGAAGGGTTGGCTGGGCAAGGTGCTTAATTACAGCGATGAGCCGCTCGTTTCCATGGATCTCAAGGGAGATCCGGCTTCTTCGACGGTTGATGGATTGTCCACTGACGTCATCGACGGCAATTTCATCAAGGTCGTGACCTGGTATGATAATGAGTGGGGGTATGCCTCGCGTCTGGCAGACCTGACTGCTTACGTCGCCGAAAAGCTCTAGATCTGGCATGGCTATGACAGGCGGGACTAATACGATTTGTCTCGCCGATCTGAGGCACGTGCCTGTTTGATCGACAAGGCCGCCGGTCTCCTTTATTAAGGTGGCCGGCGGCCTCATTATTTGGTTAAAATCAGCAACCTATGGAGTTGAAAGAGCTGGAAGCACGGATGCACGCGTTCGTGGCGGAGAAGGGCTGGTATGATTCTGATTCGACCAAGCCCCAGACGCCGCGCAACCTTGCCATATCTTTGATGCTGGAGGCGGCCGAGGTGCTGGAACATTTTCAGTGGCGCGACGAGGCCCGGAGGCCTGACGAACTGGCCGGGGAATTGGCTGACGTTGCGCTCTATCTGTTGCAACTGGCGAGCATCAGCGGCATCGATCTGGAGCAGGCTGTCCTGGCCAAGCTGGAACGGAACCGGGATCGAGAATGGCCTGACCCATGAAAATATTGGCCGTCAGCGACCGCGTCCTGGACAAGCTCTATAGTGGTCAGGTGAGTCAATCGTTTCCGGATATCGATCTCCTCATTGGTTGTGGCGACCTGCCTTTCTACTACCTTGATTTCCTTACCTCGGCGCTGAACGTGCCGCTCCTGTACGTGCGCGGCAATCACGATAACGGACCGCAGTATGCGGCCGATGGGGGGATTTGGAACGATGTGCGCGGCGGGATGGATATCCACGGCAAGGTCATCGAGCGCAAGGGACTTATCCTGGCCGGCTTACAAGGCTCGATGCGCTATAAACCCCACGGCGAATACATGTACTCGGAATCGGAGATGCGCATGGTCGTGGCGCAGATGACCCCGCGCCTGTTGTGGAACCGGCAGCGATTCGGCCGCGCGCTCGATGTCCTCGTGACCCATTCACCCCCCTACGGGATTCATGATCGGCCCGACCTGCCCCATACCGGCTTCAAGGTCTTCCTCAGCTTTTTGCGGATGTTTAAGCCGCGCTATCTCCTGCACGGGCATGTTCATGTCTACCGGCAGGATGAAGTCGTCAACACTCATTATGGGGAGACAACGATCCTCAATGTTTACCCCTACAGAGTAATCGATATTCCCTAATGGCTTAATTGCCGGACACGGTTGATTCACATAGAATGCCATCGTTGCACGATCAACCCGTTCACCCACCCCCCGTCCCCGATGACGGCAGGCTTTCACGTGGAGGCGGCGCGGCTGTGGCCACAGTGAATAAGTGGTCGCCTCGCAGTACGATCCTGCCTGTCCTTCGCTATTTGCAACAGCCCGTCACGCTGTTTCGCGAATATGATCGCGCCAACCTGCGGCCCGACCTGATCGCCGGGCTGACCGTTGGGGTGATTCTACTACCTCAGGCCATTGCGTTCGCGCTGCTGGCCGGGTTACCACCCCGGATGGGCCTCTACACAGCCATCGTTGGCGGCTCGGTTGCCGCGCTGTGGGGGTCATCCGATCAGCTTCATTCCGGGCCTACTAACACAATTTCATTATTGTTGTTATCGACATTGGCGCTCGTTGCAACGCCTGGCTCGCCCGACTTTATCGTGGCCGCCAGTTTGATCGCCGTGATGGTCGGCGTCCTCCAGCTGGCGTTAGGTTTGTTTCGGCTGGGGTTTATTGTCAATTTCGTTTCCCATTCGGTGATCGTCGGATTTTCGGCAGGAGCCGGGTTCCTCATCGCTGTCCGTCAAATTGATCCACTGCTGGGGTTACATGTTGAGAGTGATGGCGTCCTCTCTGGTTTGCAAGGCACATTCCTGGCACTACCCGAAACGCATCTGTTCACGGCCGCGCTTGGCGCCGGCACAATGCTGGTGATCATTCTCTTAAAGCGATTCGCTCCGCGCCTGCCGGGAGCGCTCATTGCGATTGGCCTGGCAACGCTGGCCGTGTTTCTGCTCGGTGACCTCGCGAAGGATGTCGCCGTCATTGGTGATCTGCCCAGCCGAATACCACCCCTCGCGCAATTACCCTTGCTGGATCTGAACCTGATCGGCCGCCTCTCCTCCGGCGCGTTGGCGATTGCCGCGATTGGACTGGTCCAGACGGTGGCTGTTTCCAGATCGTTGGCCGCCCAAACGCGCCAGCGTCTGGACAACAACCAGGAATTTGTCGGTCAAGGCCTGGCCAATATCTTTTCCGGCTTGTTTAGCGGTTACTCGGTTTCAGGCTCCTTCTCCGTTTCGGCAGTGAAGTTTAAGTCAGGGGCGAGGACGCGATTGGCGTCAATCGTGGCCAGCCTGATCGTCCTGATAGCGATGTTGACCGTTGGTCCTGTGGGCGCTTACATGCCGGTCAGCGCTTTGGCGGGCATTTTGATTATTGCTGCCTTCAATATGGTTGATCAGGCGGGAATTCGGCGTATTGCCGTAGGGGCCAGGGGGGATGCCATCATTATGATCGCCACCTTCCTGGGCACGATATTTCTGGAGCTTGATTTCGCCGTCCTCAGCGGCATACTACTCTCCTTCATCCTTTATCTCATTCGCACCAGCGCGCCGCGAGTCCAGATTGTCGTGCCGGACGAGAACTTTCAGCATTTCGTCCGACGTCCCGGCGCGCCACTTTGCCCGCAATTGGGTATTGTCGAGATCGAGGGCGACTTGTATTTCGGTGCGGTCAGCCATATTGAGGAGGCCATCCTGAAGCTGGCGGCCGAACATCCTGAGCAACGATTCCTGCTTATTAGGATGCATCATGTCAATCAGGTCGATTTCAGCGGTATCCATATGTTGGAAAGCCTGATCCGCACCTATCGCGACAAAGGCGGGGATGTTTTTCTGGTACGGTTGAGCGATGCGGCGCGCCGCCTGATGGAAACGACGGGCTGCCTGAACTACCTGGGATCACGGAATATCCTGGACGAGGACACGGCCGTTGAGTATCTGTTTCAGCGCATTCTGGATCCGGCGGTGTGCATTTATGAATGCCCGGTTCGTGTTTTTCGTGAGTGCCAAAACTTGCCCAAACGGTTTGATTTGGTCGATGTATCGCTGCCGGGAAATGGGGCTGGCGCCATACTGGGGGCGAATGGACATGAGAGCATTCCGGCCATCGAGCCGGGAGAGCTTTGGAGAGCGTTACGCAAACCGGATCCGTCCGAACATCCTGTCGTCCTTGATGTTCGCGAACCCCGCGAATATCGCCAATCCCATATCGCTGAGGCCCAGTCCTTGCCACTTTCAACATTGTTGGAGAAAGGATTGGAGCTGGTGGATGATAGACCCGTCGTGTTGGTGTGCCGGACGGGGAGACGCAGCCGTCGCGCGGCGGCTATCCTCCACAACCATGGCTATCGCAATGTCCGCCTGATCGCCGGCGGCATGCAGGCCTGGGAGGCTGCCGGATTGTTGACGGCGGTCGAGTTCGACGCGGAACCTGATGCAAGCGGAGTAGCATCGAGATGATGGATAACGACCTTACCTCGCGTAATATTGGCCTTGATCTGACGCGCGTCACCGAAGCGGCCGCGCTCGCGGCTGGGCGCTGGATTGGTTCGGGCAACTTCGATGCGGCCCACGCGGCCGCAACCGAGGCCATGTATAACATGCTCGTGCAGCTGGGCGTCAGCGGCTGCGTGGCGATTGGCGAGGATCGCCTGATCGACGGCAACGCGGCTCTGTGCGAGGGTGTGACCTTCGGCGAACGGCCGACTTGCGATCTGGCTGTGGACCCGATTGACGGCACCCGGCTGTTGATCGAGGGAAAGTCAGGCGCGGTGTCGGTCATTGCCGTCGCTCCGCGCCATAGCATATGGTCGGCGGGGCCGGCGGAGTATCTGGACAAGATCGTCGTCGATCGGGATGCGGCGCACGTGCTTGTGCCGGAATGTATGGACGCGCCGGCCGCCTGGACTTTGGCTCTCATTGCTCGAGCCAAGAAGAAATCCGTGCGCGATCTCGTGGTCATCGTCCTGCAGCGGCTGCGCCATCATGATCTGATCGAGGAAATACGGGCCACCGGGGCACGGATCTATCTGCGTCAGGAAGGTGATACCGAGGGAGCGCTTGAGGCCGCCATGCCCGACACGGGGGTGGATGTGCTGATGGGTGTCGGTGGGGCGTCGCAGGGGGTGTTGTCGGCTTGCGCTGTTCGCGCGTTGCGTGGCGGCATGCTGGCCCGGCTGGCCCCGCAGTCGGCCGAGGAACGTACGGCCGTCACTCAAGCCGGCATGGATTTGAGGAAGATCTACACAGTCGATGAGTTGGTTACCAGCGACGAGATATTCTTTGCCGCTACGGGCTTAACCGGCACGCCCATCCTGCCGGGTATCGCCTATAAAGGTAACCATGCGGAAACCCATTCCCTGCTCATTCGGGCAAAAACGAAGACCCGACGCCATATCGAGGCCGAGTATTCGCTGGAGTAAGCAGAGAGTTTTTCCGGTGAGGGTGATTGACTGATTTATGCGGTCTCGACGGCCGCGCGGCCGATGCGATAGACCTTTCGCGTTTGCGGGTGGAAGAGCCAGGCCAGACCCAGTAACGGCTGGATCAACGGGAAGTAGCCGTAATCCGCGCCGAAGTGTCCCCAAACCGTGCGGCCGATGGTGTCGGGGATGACAAAGCTGAGCGTGCCGATGAGCAAGACCATGACCAGCTCAAAGGCCAGCGCGGCGACTGATAGACGCCATGCCCAACGCTTGCGCACGACGAAGCCGACTGTCGCCAGCAAGTAGGCCAGGGCGGCAACACCGCTCAGTATGGCCGGCACGTAGTTGGCCACGTCTTCCTTCAGGAACAACTGATAGAATGCGCGCACGCCGGCGGAAAGCGCAAGAACCGGATATGAGACGGCTAATATGACACCCGCGGCCTGGATGAAGCCGGACAGTGCGTTTTCCTTGACGGAGCTTTTCTGAGTACTCATGATCATCATTTTACCACGCGTCTTCTCTCTTGATCACGATTGGTTATTAAATAATTGGTAAGCCGACTAGAGCGCCGCCCTTCGTGATGTTACAATCGTCCTATGTATGATGAGCAGGCCCCCGACCTAATCGATCCGGATGAGCTGAGCGAAGAGGATCTGGACTCGTCATCTTCCCGACATGGTTGCCTCTATCTGACGATAACGCTCGTCATTATCGCCAGCCTCGTTTCCTCCTCAATTCTGACTTATTTTGTCGTGACCGGTTATGAGATTCGAACCGGGACACCTGCGATAGGGCGGGATGCTCGCGTAGTTGAGAGCGGCCCCACGGCCGCGCCCGCGACGGTCGTGGCCGCTGCAGCGGCCACGGATCCCGCAGCAGAAGCTGTGACAACAGCCGTTGCAGAGACCGCGATGCCGGTATTTGAGCCGGCTGCCGTGGCGCCTGAGATTAATCGTATTGCTATCGTCAACGCCGACGGCCAGGTTGAGACGATGTCGCCGTCGGGAGAAGACCGTCGGGCATTAACTCTGACAGGTGATAATGCACGCTTCCAGTTCCCGACATGGTCGCCCGATGGCCATCGTTTGGCCTTAATAGGCAACCGAATGTTGGGCGGAGCTATCTACGTGCTGGATGATGCCGCCCGCTCCGACGGTTTGCGCGATCATCAGGTGTATTACAGCGCGGAGGAGGCGCCGGTGTATCTCTTTTGGTCGCCGGACAGCCGGAATCTTGGGTTCCTCGCCAATCGGGATCGCAACTCGTTGAGTCTGAACGTCGTTGCCGGAGACGGGGCGGCCGAGAGCCGGGAACTGGCAATTGGGGCGCCGTTCTATTGGGATTGGTCGGATGACGGCCGCCAACTGCTGATCCATGCCGGCTCTCGCGGCGCAAAACATGTGCTTGCCCTGATCGATGTTGATGGTCGGATGCAGGCCGACAACCTGGCCGTTCCCGGAAATTTTCAGGCGCCCGGCATTGGCCCAGGTGGGCGTTATTGGGCGTTCGCCGAAGAAGCCGGCAACGGCCTTACGTCTTTGGTCGTGGTGGATACACAGACCGGAGAGCGATCATCCCATCAGCAAGTGGGGTCGACAGCCCTGGGCTGGAGCCCCGTCAAGGGGCAGATCGCCTTCACCAAGGGGTTGGAGGACGGTCATCCGCTTTGGGGAACGCTCCATGTATTGGATGTCGCAACCGGCGAGGAGAAAGTGCTGAGCACTGGGACAGTCCTGGCGTTCTTCTGGTCGCCCGACGGACGGCAAATCGCCTTCATCACGCTGGGCGGCAACTTTGAAGAAGACAACAGCATTAATGCGAGCGCGCCCGCGAAAACGACTCATGTTAGCCGGATGGCCAATGTACCGGCGGCGCAGTTCGGTCGGGGGTTTCTGACCCTCTCCGTCGTGGATGTGGAATCGGGCTCCGGGTTGAGATTGCTCGATTTTGAACCAACGGCGGCGTTTCTGTCGCTGTTCCTGCCCTACTTTGACCAGTACGCGCTTAGTCATCGTTTATGGTCGCCCGACAGCCGCTCCATTGTGTTGCCTGTGCGTGAGGGGGACCGTGACTCCATCCAGGTGATTTCGACGGCCGGGGGACAGCCACACGAACTGGCGGAGGGTTCCATCGCATTCTGGAGCCAGAATTAGCCTGGCCTCATCGCCTTTCCCCACCATCCCGCCTTATTCGGCTATATGGGCGGTAAATTCGCCGTCACTCACCCGAACCAGGATTTGTTCCCCTGAGCGAGCTTGACCCACGTTGACGATAGCCCGGCCGTTCGCGTCGCGCACAATAGCAAAGCCGCGTGCCAGGGTCGCTTCGGGGCTGAAAGCCATTAGCCCGGTTTGCGCGATCGCCAGGCGGCCTGCTTGCCGTTCGTAAATGCGGTGAATGGCTCGTTCCAGCCGTTCAGAGATCGCATCGATCTGTTGGCGGTCCGCATCGACTATCCGGCGCGGGTTGAGGAGCCATAGCATCTGGGCGCGAGCGCGCAACGCTTCTCGACGCGTGGTGATGGCGTCGGTCATCGTCTCTTCCATTGACACGACGAACTCTTGCAGCACCGGCCCGATGTTGGAGAGGTCAGGCACGGCCAGCTCGGCCGCGGCCGATGGCGTCGGGGCGCGCAGATCGGCGACGAAATCGGTGATGGTGAAGTCGGTCTCATGTCCCACGCCGCTGATGATGGGATGGCGAGCGGCGAAGACGGCACGAGCCACGCGCTCGTCGTTAAACGCCCACAAATCCTCGATGGAGCCGCCCCCTCGCGCGATGATGATCGTGTCGATGTCGTCCCGGCCATCCAGCCAGCCGAGCGCGCGGACGATTTGCGCCGGGGCCATCTCGCCTTGCACGAGCGTTGGGGCGATGAGCACCGAGACGAGGGGATTGCGACGCTGGAGGACGTTCAGGATGTCGCGCAGCGCCGCCGCATCGGCCGAAGTGACGATGCCGATTTTGCGCGGCAGGCGCGGGATGGGTTGCTTGAACTCGGCGTCGAATAGCCCTTCGCCGGCAAGGTCCTCTTTGAGCCTCTCGAAGGCAACCGCCAGATCGCCGCGCCCGGCCGGTTGCAGCCGCTCGGCATAGAGCTGATACACTCCACCGGCGTCGTAGACGGAGACGCGCCCGCGCACCAGCACAGCATCTCCCTCAGCGGGTCTAAAGCGCAATCGTTCGGCTTGCGAGCGCCACATGACGCATTTGATTTGGGCCGCACCGTCCTTCAGTGTGAAGTACAGATGTCCCGAGGCGGCGCGAGTGAAGTTGGAAATCTCGCCCATTACCTCGATCTCTTGCAGGCGGTAATCCAGCTCGAACATTTCGCGGATATAGGTAGTCAGCTCACTGACGCTCCAGGCGGGGCGATCTTCGCGGGCGGGTTGGTTCAGAAAGGGAAACATAGCAGCCTGCCTATCCTTGAGAACAATGGGCCGGAGTCTATCCCGTGGAGAGAAGGGGAGCAACTTGTCTATGGTCAGTGGCGGGCAAACACGTTACAATGCCTGCATCTATTTTAAAGTATTGGAGGTGCTGTCTGGAAGGCCTTGAATTAACTTACTTAATTGTTGACGCTCTACAGGATAAAAAGGGCATCGACATTCTTGTGCTGGACCTCCACTCCCAGGCTGTCTTCGCCGATTTCTTCGTCATATGTAGCGGCGAGTCCGAACCCCAGTTACGGGCTTTGATGCGGGCTGTGCAGATCGAGGCCAAGGAGAAAGGGGGTCGAATGCCCAAGGGTGTCGAAGGAACTCCGGCCGATGGCTGGATCCTGATCGATTATGGGGATGTCGTCGTTCACCTCTTCGATGAGGAAAAACGTGCCTATTACGACCTTGAATCATTATGGCATAAAGGGCGCGTGGTCGTCAGAATGCAATAGGGGCCTCGAAAGGCCCCTTTTTAATTATGCAGTGAGCTATCCTGCTTTACTCACGAATCCAGCGATCGGTCTCGCGTTTCCAGTTAACCAGTTCATCCGACTTGAAGAATAGCGATACTTCGCGGGCGGCGCTTTCAAGGCCGTCTGAGCCATGTACGAGATTCCGGCCGATCTCTACAGCGAAGTCGCCGCGAATTGTGCCCGGCGCGGCCACGGCAGCGTTCGTCGCGCCCATCGTCGTGCGCACGATCTGAATCGCGTCCTTGCCTTCCCACACCATGGCGACGATAGGGCTGGAGGTGATGTAATTGACCAGCCCCTCATAGAACGGCTTGCCCACATGGGCTTCGTAGTGAGTTGAGGCCAACTCAGTCGAAACCTGCATGAACTTCATGCCGATTAACTTAAGTCCGCGGCGCTCAAGCCGAGTGATAATCTGGCCGACCAGCCCGCGTTGCACGCCGTCCGGCTTTATCAATACTAACGTTTGTTCCATCTAGAAAACTCCAATTCAAGTTTGTTGTCTGTTTCCCCCGAAGGGAGAGTTTAATCGAGCGGCCTCAGCAAATCCAGCCACGAGGGCAGTTGCAGTTCGTCTTCCAGGGTCGCAGCGGATTCCTCATCGATTAGCTCGTTCAATTCTTCTACGAGGATTTCTTCTGTTGCCACTATCGTGTCGTCGATGTCGACGACTACACTATCTACTAATTCGATTGCCTCAGCCTCTTGCTCCGGCAGCCCGGCAGGCGCAGCTTCGGCTTCGATCTCCTGTTCATCGAGCACGATAATATCATCGGCGATTGGAACATCATCTACAGTCTCTTCTGTTATGGGACTTTCGACGAAGACCGCGTCTCCGACAGTTTCGGTTCCTTCTGTCGTTGCCCGCTCGCTTTGGACGGGTTCCTCCAGCGATCCCTCAACGTGGTCTTCGACGTCCGTATCCAGGGTCACGACTTCCTGATCGATAAAGATCTCGATCTCCGGCTCTTCGGGTGATTGATCGTCAAGAGCGTGGGTGTCGATCCTTGCGGTCTCCGGTTCGGCCGCCATCTCTTCTTCAGCGATTGCCTCAACAACTGCCGCGGCCTCGACGAAATCCTCCGGCTGGGGAGCATCGGCTGCTACTTGCCGCTCAGCTGTGGGTGGTGTGGGGTGGCCACCGTGCGCCAGGCTCTCGAGCCAGGCCATCACCTCGTCCGGGTCATCCGGCATATCGAGGAGGTCTGCCTCAACCAATTCCTCGATGACGGGTTCTGATTGAACTTGATCCACAATGACGGTTGATGTTTTTTCCGGGATGATGTCGATCTCGGCCGCTTGGGCGTCTTCCTGAGCGGCGATCTGCTCCAGCCAGGCCAAAACTGCATCAGGGTCCTCGGGCATCTGCTCGATGAGACTCGCATCATCCAGATCGTCCGCGATCTCGACTGCCGGAGGAGTTTCTTCGATGAGCGTCTGTTCCAGCCAGTCAAGGGCCGAGTCCATGTTGCGCCACGGGGCCATCCGTGCGGTGGTCAGCTTGGCGGCCACGTCATCGAGCGTTTTGCCGGGTGGCAAGGCGAGCGCGTCGAGGCTCAACAAGGCCATTTCCAGTTCGCCGTGGCCGGTGCCGTTTAAGCCTTCAACATGAGGCCGCTTCGTGTCTTCGCCCATCGTTTTATCTATCGGTGATACAACGACCATTGCTTCGGCGGGTGTATCGAGCCATGGCACATCTTCGGCCGACAGAGGCTCAGGCTCATCTTCGCTCTCGAGCGATATCACATTATCAATGATTTCCGTTGGGGCTACTTCATGATGCTCGGGCGCCACACTTTCCGGCAGAATCTCGTCCATTACCGGATCGGCTGCCGGTACCCCCACAAGTTCTGTGGGAATGGCTTCGACGGCAATCCCCTCGCCAGAAGGTTGCGCCTCCGCGATTTCATCAAGGAAGGCCATCGCCTCTTCAAAAGATAGTTCTTCCGGCACTTCTTCCAGGGCGATGGCCTCGTCAACTTGAGTCACAATATCTTGCGATTCTGCCGATTGTAGCGGATCACTGAGGTCGGCTTCGACCTCGGTTCTTGTGATAGCCGCCTGTTCCGAAGGTGGCGTATATGTGAGGCCCTGATCGGCAGTGAGGGTCTCAATCAGCACAACGGTATCGGCATAGTCTTCTTCCTCAATGAAGGGATGGGGCGGCGTCAGACCATCAACAAAGTCAGAGTCAGACCCCAGTTCATCAAGCGGGGAGACGGTAGGCGTCAGCCCTGCCTCCATCATCAGTTTGGAAGCAAGTGCCCGATCGGCAACACTGGGCATTTCCTCGATCGGCGCATTCTGGCTGGCGGCCAGTTCTTCTATCCAGGCCATTGCCGCATCCAGATCGTCAAGTGGCTCGTCCTCGTCGCCCAGTTGATATGAGACCAGTTCGGCGATGTCCTTCGTTGGGTGCTCACTTCTGAGGATTTCATCAAGCCCCATCGTCACCGACGCGATTGATGAGACGGGTGTTGTTTCATCCGGGTAATCTGCGCCTGACTCGAAAGGCGCCGGTTCGGGCTGTGCTTCTTCAGCGAAGGTTATCTCTTCGGTTACCGGTTCAATCGCGGCCAATGGCGCTTCTGTGACCACCTCTACCGATTCATCGACTGTCGTCGACGCCAACGGCTCTTCGACCAACGGCTGATCGTCCGATTCCAGCGATACTTCATCCAGAGAGCTGATCGGTGATTCTTCAGTAGTAGATCCGGGTTCCGGTTCTTCATGACGGGATGGGCCGGGGTAAACTTCCGTCGGCATGTCGGCCGTTTGACCGCCCAGGATGGCGCTTTGGGCCGGCTCGGAAAGTCGCCGCCACTCTAATGTAGGCAGTTCTTCGATAGATTCCTGCTGAGCCATTCTGGCCAGCCAATCGAGACGGCTTTCCGGCTCGTTATCATTCAATTGCTGCGAGACGGGAAGTTCGCGCAGCCAGTCCGGCAGATCGCCATCTTCGCTGTCGATTAGTCCCCGAAAGGGTGAATCGAGAGGGGTCGCCGGTGCGGCAGCCGATTTGTCGGCGGGTTGGCCCTGCCTGGCTGTCATATCTTCCAGCCATTTCAGCGCTTCTTCCAATTCTTCCGGCGTACCGACCGGTGGGGGGTCGGGGTTGCGGTCATCGGTATGATCGTCCATAACACTTCCTTAATGAATGCGCTGGCGACAGTCCTGTTTCGTCACACCCCCAAATAGCGCATGCATACATCCTGCCCAGATTCGATGAAACCTGCCCGATCGACAATTTATGGTCAACTTATATGCCATATTATCGAGCGAATGGCCTATTTTAGCAAGTAATGGGCTTTCAGGCGCTCCACCAGGGCCTCAATATCGTGTTCCGGTCTGGGCATGGGGCCGATGGGATCGAGGATCTCGTCGTGGTCGAGCAGCGCGTGAAAGACATTGACAACACTCGTGGACAGGACTTCGTGGTGGTAGCCACCCTCAAGGACGAATAGTATGCGATCTTCGCAAAGCTGATGGGCATAGCCGAGCAGCTTGCGTGTGATCCCGGCATAGCCGGTCAAGCTCAACCCGCCCATTGCCAGAGGGTCTTGCCAATGGGCATCGAACCCGGCCGATACGAGAATGAGTTCCGGCTGAAAGAGTTTGAGACGTGGCTCAATCAGCTCATCGAACACGCGATGATAACCCTTATCACCTACATAAGGCGGGAGTGGGATGTTAAGCGTATAATCTCGTCCGCGACCAACCCCGATCTCATACATTCCCCCAATACCCGGATAGAAATAAGGTGCGTAGAGGTGAACCGAGATGAAGAGAACAGAATCATCTTCGAAAAAGATGTCCTGGGTGCCGTTACCATGGTGCACATCGTAGTCGACGATTGCTACTCGTTTGGCCTTGTGGGCTACTTGAGCATGACGGGCGGCCGCGGCAACATTGTTGAAGATGCAGAAACCACTCACCCGATCCGTCTCGGCATGGTGGCCGGGCGGACGAATCAGGGCAAAGCCGTTTTGGGCCTGGCTGGTCATGATCCGGTCTACGGCCGCCGTGCAGGAACCAGCCGCCAGGCTTGCCAGCGAGAAGCTTTCGCCGGTCACGTAGGTGTCCCCGCTATCCAGCAGCCCGCCGCCTCGCGCAGAGACCTGCCGGACATACTCTATCAACTCGTTGGTATGAACGCGCCGCAATTGTTCCACCGTAGCCGGTGTTGGCGGCAATTGACTCAGATCGGCGAGCAATCCATGTTGTTCGAGAGCCGGGATTAGCCCGGTCATTCGTGAAAAGCTTTCCGGGTGTTGCGCTTTCGTGTGGCCGGGAGCGGGCGCGTATGTCAGAATGGTTGCCATTGATCTCAATACGGCAGTCGGAATCGGGCTGATTATACTCGAAAGTGCAAAGGCGCCGCCTAAATATCCACGATTACCGCAGTTCGATCCCATGCCATCCCGTCATCGGCCGGAAGATACCCGGCAATTATGATCAAAAATTTGTCTAATTTTATAGACAGGCTATGTTTATGTGCTTTACTGCGGATTGTATGAATCGGCATGAAATTAATTGTCCAAAATGGGCAAGAGGCAGAGGGTTCGTAACGCAGTTATGCTTTGCTCGCTGTAACCAGCTTTATGGTTAATGCCGTGGGCCGGAGAAGAATCGACACAGCGCATGATCCGTGCTCATGGATATAATTGGCGACTTCATCAAACTTGTCGCTTCATTTTAATTTGTACCGATAGGAGGTCTGATAGTTAGTATGGAACAGATATTTCGATTCCTGGAGATGAACCTCACATCATTTGAGGTGATCGCCACTTGGCTCGTGCTGGCGATTGCCTTTGTGGGTCTTCTCTACGCCTTGTTCTTGCGCCGGCAAATCCTCGCTGAGGATAAAGGTACGGAAAAAATGGTGGAAGTCTGGGAGGCGATTCGCCAAGGGGCCAACGCCTACCTGACTCGCCAGCTTCGCACGATTTTGCCATTCATCGTCGTCCTGACAATCGCTCTATTTCTTAGTGTCTACATCGTGCCGCCGACCGAGTTTTCCCTCGAAGTTTTCGCGGGATATAGCGAAGATACGATCCGGCTCATCGTCGGCATCGGCCGCGCCGTAGCGTTCGTCATGGGTGCCGGATTCTCCCTGGCCGTTGGTCAGTTGGGTATGCGCATGGCTGTGGAAGGCAATGTGCGTGTAGCCAATGCGGCCCGCACCAGCTTCAAGGACGCGCTGCGCATCGCCTATCGCACCGGGACGATCACCGGCATGCTCACCGATGGCCTGGGCTTGCTGGGCGGCACGTTGATCTTCATGATCTTTGGTAAGGCGGCCCCGGATGCATTGCTCGGCTTCGGCTTTGGCGGAACACTTATCGCGTTATTCATGCGTGTCGGCGGCGGCATCTACACCAAGGCGGCCGACGTGGGCGCTGACCTGGTCGGCAAGGTCGAGCACGACATGCCGGAGGATGACCCGCGTAATGCCGCAGTTATCGCCGACCTGGTTGGCGACAACGTGGGCGACTGCGCCGGTATGGCGGCCGATATTTTTGAGTCTTATGAGGTCACCATTGTCTCCGGCTTGATCCTGGGCGTGACCTTGACTCTCATCACCGGGCATAATGAATACATTCTGTATCCGTTGCTGGTGCGTGGTGTCGGCGTCCTGGCGTCCATCGTCGGCACGTACCTTGTCAAGGGTGAGTCTGACGACAGCGGCAATGCCATGAAGGCAATCTTCAAGGGATTCCTCACTTCGGCGGCGATCTCGGTGGTTCTCTTCGGTATCATTGCCCTGTTCTATATGGACGGCGTGCCCGGTGGGTGGTGGCGGCCGTTCCTCTCAACGGCCACGGGTGTCGCTTTGGCAATTGTCATTGACCGCCTGACCGATTACTTCACCGGAACCCATTACCGGCCGGTCAAGGAGATTCGCGACAGCACGTCCGGTGGCCCGGCCACGACGATCCTCTCCGGCCTGGCATCGGGCTATGAGTCGGCCGTGTGGTCGGTCATCGTTATTGCCGCAACTATCGTGGCCGCAATCCTGATCTACACCGGCATCCCGGCTGATGAGTTCGTGTCGGCGCGGTTCTCGCATGACTTCATTCAGTTCACTTTTGTGCTCTATGGCATCGCCATGACCGGCATCGGCATGTTGACGCTGACGGGCAACAACGTGGCCATGGACTCCTTCGGGCCGATCTCCGACAATGCCAACGGCATCGGTGAGATGGCCGGTCTGGAGCCGAAGGCGCGCCAGATTATGGCCGACCTGGATGCTGTCGGTAACACGACCAAGGCTATCACCAAGGGTATCGCCATCGGCTCGGCGGTCATCGCCGCTGTGTCGCTGTTTGGCTCGTTCATCACCGACGTGTCGCTTGTCGACCCGGAGGCATTGGCCAACGGTATCCGCGTTTCTTCGCCGCTCGTCTTCGTCGGTATGCTGTTGGGTGGTGCGCTGCCGTGGATGTTCTCGTCACTGGCCATTCGCGCCGTCAGCCGCGCCGCCGGCCAGATGGTCGATGAAGTCCGTCGCCAGTTCCGCATCCCGGGTATCCTTGAGGGTACCAAGAAGCCCGACTATGCCCGCGCGGTCACGATCTCCACGATTGCCGCCCAGCGCGACCTGATCAACCTGGCGATCCTGGCTGTCGTCACTCCTATCGCCGTCGGCTTGCTTTTGCAGGTAGAGGCGCTCGGTGGGTTCCAGGCGGGGATCATCGTCTCCGGCATGCTCCTGGCCGTCTTCATGTCCAACACCGGTGGTGCCTGGGACAACGGCAAGAAGCTTATCGAAGATGAGGAGCGCAATATCGAAGCCAATACGGGCAAAGGCTCGGAGCGTCACAAGGCGGCCGTCGTTGGCGACACGGTCGGCGATCCCTTGAAGGATACGGCCGGCCCGGCTTTGAACCCGATGATCAAGGTGGTGAACCTTGTCAGCCTCATCATCGCGCCCATCATCGTTCGCTATAGTGAGCGGACCCTTGGTGTTCTTCTCGTGAGTGTGGTGCTCATCGCTATCCTGGGTTGGGCCGTCATGCGCTCGAAGCAGGAGGCCCCGGCGATTGGTGCCTCGAAAGCATAAGCGGCAAACGTAGCCGAATCTTTTATCAGCAGGGTGGAGGTCTTGACGGATCTCCACCCTTTTTGTTTCACTGGTAGATCGCGTCGTTTTGGACTACAATCGGCCACATGATCGCAGAGATTGAAGCTTTGTCGTTTGAAGAAGCGTTGCTGGAACTCGAGCAGACCGTAGCTCAACTGGAGTCCGGTCATTTGACTCTGGATGATTCCCTGGGCCTGTTCGATCGCGGGCGATACCTGGCGGCGCATTGTGGGGCGCTGCTCGACAAGGCGCAACTCCGGATTGAGCAGTTGACGGAAGACGGCGAGATCATCACCATCAACCCGCCAAATTGACCCCGCTCATCTTTTTCCGAATTCACGCATTACAAGTATTGAGGTTGCCTTGTTTAAGAGCATTCGCGAGTCGCTAAGCCGCACCCGCCAGTCGGTCTTCGGTCAAATTGCCGGCGTTTTGGGCGCGGGGGATATTACCGAGGAAACCTGGGAAGACCTGGAGGCTTTGCTCATCCAGGCCGATGTCGGAGTGCCGACAACCGTTTATCTGGTCGATACCCTGCGCGAGCAAGCGCGTCGCGAAGGGCTTTATCGCGCCGATCAATTGCTGGATGCCTTGCGCGGGCAGTTGCGGGCGATTCTGGTTGATCCGCCGACCTTCGAGATGGAAGAGAAGCGCCTGCTGACGGTTGTCATGGTCGTCGGCGTCAATGGCTCCGGCAAGACGACTACCATCGGCAAGCTGGCCAATCGTTATAAAGATGTGGGCTACAAGGTTATGCTGGCGGCCGGCGACACGTTCCGCGCCGCGGCCATTGACCAGCTAACCATCTGGGGCCAGCGAGCGGATGTGCCGGTGATTGCCGGGCAGCCGGGCGGCGACCCCGCGGCCGTGGCCTATGACGGTATTCGGGCAGCTCGCGCGCGGGGTTACAACATGCTGTTTATCGACACCGCCGGCCGGCTCCACACAAAGTTTAATCTGATGAAGGAGTTGGAAAAGGTCTATGGTGTCTGTCATAAGAGCGTCCATGCCGCGCCGCACGATGTTTTGCTGGTGCTGGATGCGCCCACAGGGCAGAACGCTTTGACCCAGGCCGCGAAGTTCAAGGAGTCGGTCCATGTTAGTGGCGTTATCCTGACCAAGCTGGACAGCACGGCCAAAGGCGGCATGGTGTTTGCCATTTACCGCGAGCTGGGGCTGCCGGTGCGGTTTATCGGCACGGGGGAGCGAATCCAGGACCTGGCCCCGTTTGACGCAGACCAGTTTATCCAGGGCCTTTTTGATCAATAATCGAATTTACGACGTGGGGGCGACAATTGACGAGCCACCACGAGCGACTATCCGGCAGGAAGAGAAACGCGCATCATGGAAGAATTAATCAATCAACTGACTGAGCTGACCCATATCATTGATTTGCTCCGGGGGCGTCTTTGACGTAGCGGCCAAGGAAGCACGTATTGCCGAACTGGAAGCGAAGATTGCCGACGCGGACTTCTGGAGCGATCCGACGCAGGGTCAGGGCGTCATGCGCGAGTTGACTCGCCTGCGGGAGCAGGTCGTCGTGTGGCAGACCATTAGCCGATCGTTGACCGACACGCTGGAGCTGGCCGAGCTGGGTGATGACGAACTTCAGGAGGAACTGGCGGCCGAGGCGGAGCGCCTGGCTGCTGAGGTAGAGCAGCTCGAATTTCAAACCCTGATGTCGGGTGATCATGATGACGAGGGTGCTATTCTCGCCATCCACGCCGGAGCAGGTGGCACTGAAGCCCAGGATTGGGCTCAGATGTTGCAGCGCATGTTTATCCGCTGGGCCGAACAGCATCGGATGAAAGTGGAAATCCTCGATGAGAGTTCCGGAGACGAGGCAGGCATCAAAAGCTGCATGATGTCGATCAGTGGCAGCTATGCCTATGGCTGGCTGAAATCGGAGCGCGGCGTTCATCGCCTCGTTCGTATTTCGCCTTACGATAGCTCCAGCCGCAGACACACGTCATTTGCCAAGGTCGAAGTTTGGCCGGACGTAGCCGAGGAGATCGAGATCGAGGTCGACGAGAAGGATTTGCGCATCGATCGGTTTCGCGCCAGTGGTGCCGGCGGGCAGCATGTGCAGAAAAACGAGACGGCCGTGCGCATTACCCACACACCGACGGGGCTTGTAGTTTCCTGCCAAAATCAGCGTTCGCTTACGCAGAACACGCAAGTGGCGATGAACATCCTGAAGTCGCAGCTCTATGATCTGGCCAGACGAACCCAGAATGCGGAGATTGCCGCGCTCAAGGGCGAAGACGTTGACGCCGCCTGGGGTAGTCAGATTCGTTCCTATGTCTTGCAGCCATACAAGATGGTGAAGGATCATCGAACCGGCCATGAGGTCGGCAATACGCAGGCAGTGCTTGACGGCCGCCTGGATGATTTCATGGAAGCATATTTGCGCCGTCAGGTGGGCGATGGGACAGATACTCTGGAGAGTGTTGACGCCGTTACCGAGTAAGATGCGGGGATCTGAAAATTGCTGAGAACCAGAGCGCAGAAACGATTTATAGCCATCCTTGCATTGACGTTTATATCAACGCTGGTTGTCTATGGCGTTGCCTATCTGGTTTTTCAGCCGTTGGCAACCGGTGTCGTTGTTGCCTGGGCAGCCTCGATTACCGTCCTGTTCATCTATCTGGAACGCAGGCGCTCGGGTATCCTTGGTCTTGAGGATCAGTACAGCGACCTGCAATCCTACATAAACTTGCAGTCTGTGCTTGGCGAGACCTTTGTCCCCTATTCATATTGGGCGATGGAGCCGGCGAGCTTGCTCAACCTGTTGGCGACGATTCAGTACCGGGATTATCGGACGATTGTGGAATGCGGCGCGGGCCTGTCGACGATATTAATAGGGAAGTTGCTCAAACAATTGGGTGGAGGGCATATCTATTCGTTGGAGGACGACGAGCGATGGCATGCTGTCATGTCGGCGGCAGTGACGAAGGAGGATTTGGCTGAATATATCACGCTTCTCCACGCTCCTTTGGAGAAAAACTCCGAATCGGGAGAATTGTGGTACGGTCAAGCGGCCGCCCAACAAATTCTCGATAAGGCAGACCACATCGATTTATTGATAGTCGATGGCCCCAAGTCAATTGCTCCTTTATCCAGGATGCCCGCCTTACCGATGTTTGTATCCAGGCTTGATGATGATAGTTTGATCGTGCTGGATGACAGCAAGCGCGAGAGCGAGCAACAGGTGCTCAGGCAATGGAAAGAACGATTCAATCTAAAAATCGAACCAAAGAGAGATAGTCTGAAAGGTCAAGCCTACATACGCATCATTCAATGAACAGCTTGTCTTATACGAGGAACGTCTTAACAAACACCTTGATTAATATCAAATTAATGCTATAATCCTAGATCGCGTGATTAACGTTTATTCGGGA
>DAOMSB010000052.1:0-19776 GCA_035446145.1 Promineifilum sp. (SeqCode)
GAAATAAGTGGGCATGAATCAGACCTGTAGCGTGGGAAAGTTGACCTCCGAGGTATATGACAAATCGTACGGCAAAACCTGACATTTGTCACTATTGCCCGGCCGGGGAAGTAGTAGAGTAATAGATAATGAGGCGGCTGCGAAGATTCCCGAGCGGCCGTGATGGGGCCAGTTTTGCAGGCCTCAGAGGAGTGTAGTCATGCGAGTTCTAATCGATCGGGACCTGTGCGACGCGAGCTTACCGTTTTGCCAGCGCTGCTCGGCGGCATTCATCCGCAATCCCGAAGGAATAGATCGACACTGCATCCGTGAGATCATCGATGATGGTCAAGACCTATTGACCATTCAGATGTTGACCGACGGCCGTGAATTGGAGATCGAACTGTCCGAGGAAGAACGAGAGCTTGCAGCAATCGAAGGATGGGACGTCATCGCTCAGTTTGATCCGGCGCTCTTCCGAACGGGAGCCGACAAACGCTGGCGCGAACTGAGAATGCTTTCGATTCGGTAAGCAGTTCAACCGAGCAGCAATTTCGATATCATCGACGATAGTCGAGTTATATACGGCTGCTGATCACGCCTACCCGGCTGTCACGAGCAGCCGATAGATGATCACGCTCCAAAGTGCCGCGCCGATCAATATAGCGGGCAAAAAGAGAGGATGTGCCCTCATGTTGGTCTTGTGCCTGAACGCCAACATACCCAACAACGCCCCCGCGAACCCGCCGGACAGCGACATAAGGTGAAAAAGTATTTCAGGGATTCGACCACCCCCGGCCTTCGCTGAAATTTTGTCGTAGGCGTAGAAAACAAAAGTCACGACGCCGGCAGCAATGAGCCAGTTCCAATACCAGGGCCACGTTGTTGACAATGCCAGAACCAGGAATAACCCGGCGGCCGCAACAATGGCTATGATCCCGAAGATTGTAAAATAGCGACTCCTCATTCCCGGAAACTCCCGAACGAATGGTAATCTTTCTCTATCCTCTATTCGATAGAGAGGATATGGAATTTGGCATGGGGGACTGTTTCGTACGCGCCACAATGGAACTTGATCGTGAACCCATTCTCAAGCGCCGGATATTCGGCGATGCGGGCGCGGGTTTGAGCCATCGCATAATCCAACAGGGCCATAAAGCGATCACTGTGGATCTCCTGCATCTCGGATGTGCCGAAGCCCGATTCAAACGGGACGGCAAGCCAATGGATCGCCGCCTCCGGCTCCATACTGGTGATAATGGCGAACTTCTGCTCATCGTCACGAGCAATGACGGTTCCCTCTAGCTCGCCACGCAAAATAGCGGCAAAAGGGCTGTCTTCATACTGGTCATTCTCAGGCGTCATGATTTCCCCCACGTTGCAATAATCAAGCTATTGTAAATTGAATCTGCCTCGAACTGCCTTCAGCTTTCGGCGATAACCGGCTCGCCATCTACCCCATAGGCATAGGGCATGGCTCGCGTGTTAAATGCCCAACCCACCTGGCCACGCGCATCCACCGCGATCAGGCCGCCCTGTCCACCCGTCCGTTCTTCCAGAACACGAATCGCCGATTCGCAGGCCGAACGCGCCGACAATCCTGTACCGACAAAGTCGCAAACCCGTTTACTAATGACTACGCGCATTAGGGCCTCGCCATATCCTGTGGCACTCACGGCGGCCGTCCAATTGTCGGCATAAGCGCCGCTGCCGACTAGCGGGCTGTCACCCACGCGGCCGGCCCGTTTGTTGGCTGTTCCTCCGGTCGATGTGGCGGCAGCCAGATTACCGGCCATATCCAGCGCGACCGCCCCGACCGTATCGCCAATGGCCGCTTGATCGGCGGATTGTGAGGTGATTATTTCATCCAAATGGAGATTATGCACCAAAAGTTCTTCGACGCTGCAACGGGGAAAATCGATGCTATCGGCGAAAGCATTCGCGCCCAGGCCAACCAGGAAATTGTGGCCACTTTCCGCCATCACCCGCCGCGCCAGGCTGATGGGGTGACGCACCCGCTGGATGGCGGCAATGGCCCCCATGCTCAGGTCGCGGCCGTCCATAATGAGGGCATCCATTTCGACATCGCCTTCCGCGTTGGGATAACTGCCACGACCGGCGTCCAGAACAGGGCAATCTTCGAGAACATTAACGGCCGCCTCCACTGCATCCAGGGCAGAGCCGCCTTTGAGAAGGATAGCCCGACCGGCCTCAGCCGCTTCGGCGCAAGCTGCTTTGGCCTGTTCCAAACGGTTATCAGAGGCGCTCCAGGCCCCGGCTCCACCATGAACAATAATCGCAACGGTCATATTCGTGTGTCTCCATTCCTTGGCGATGAACGAATTATTAGCACCAATCGGGCGATTTGTCGAAATGGCGCGCCCCTCGATGCACAACAGCCAAAAAGCCCGGCGGAGTTTCCCTCGCCGGGCCTTTTGGTTCAGTGGCAAGAATCCGTCCCTCCGGATTAGTTGAGGCGTTCGAAGATACCGGCCGCGCCCATGCCGCCGCCGATGCACATCGTCACCATGCCGAATTGGGAATTCCGGCGACGCATCTCATGCATCAGTTGGACGGTCAGCTTCGCCCCGGTGCATCCCAACGGATGACCCAGCGCGATCGCACCACCGTTGACATTGACCCGTGATTCATCCAGTCCGAGGCTCCGAATGACAGCGACGGATTGCGAGGCGAAAGCCTCATTCAACTCGATCAGGTCAATATCGGCCAGGCCCATGCCGACACGATTCAACAAGCGGGGCACGGCCGCAATCGGGCCAACCCCCATGATTTCCGGACGCACGCCGCCCACGTTAAAGCCGACAAAACGCAGGATAGGCGTCAGGCCCAGGGCCTCGGCCTTGCTGCGCTCCATGACGATGACCGCCGCGGCGCCATCGCTCAGGGGCGAGGAATTGCCGGCCGTCACCGATCCGCCTTGCTTGAATACGGGCTTGAGTTTGGCCAACCCTTCCAGCGTCGTGTCCGGGCGAAGATGCTCGTCACGGTCGAAGAGCGTCGTCATGCGCACAGGGCCATCCGGCCCGGCGCTCACCTCTTCAATCACCAGGGGAACGATTTCTTCCCGGAAAGCGCCACGTTCATAAGCCGCGGCCGCCTTGAGGTGGCTATTGAGGGCGAACTCATCCTGTGCCTGGCGGCTGACTTCATATTCGTCGGCGACCCGTTCGGCCGTCAGGCCCATGCCCATATAGACCTCCGGCATGTTCTCGACCATATACGGGTTGGGGTTCACCCGAAAGCCCGTCATAGGCACCATGCTCATCGTTTCGGCCCCACCGGCAATGATCACGTCCGCGCCGTTGGCGATGATTCGCTCCGCGGCCATGGCAATAGTCTGCAAGCCGCTGGAACAAAAACGGTTCACCGTCTGGCCCGGCGTTTCCACCGGCAGCCCGGCCCGCAGGGCGATGGTACGGGCGAAGTTAAGCCCCTGCGCACCCTCAGGCATGGCGCAGCCGATGATGACATCATCGATCTCAATCGGATCAAGTTCCGGAGCCTTGCGCAGCAGGTCCTGAATGACGGCGGCCGCCATCTCATCTGAGCGCCAGTTGCGGGTTGTGCCTTTCTTCGATTTTCCGACAGCCGTCCGGGAACCGGCCACAATAACAGCTTCTCGCATCATCATTATCTCCTTATTACCCGTTGTGCCGCGACGTTTGGCCCGCGATGATCGAAAGACAACGTCAGGCGGCAATCCGGGTCGGTGCGTCCTAGTTCCGCAGCGGCTTGCCCGTCTGCAACATATACATCATGCGTTCGCGCGTTTTCTCCTCGCCCAGCAAGGACAGGAATGCTTCACGCTCCAGGTCCAGAATATACCAGGGGTCAACCCAGGTTGGGCCGCTCAGATCGCCACCGGTCAGCACGTAGGCCAGCTTGCCCGCGACCTTCGCGTCATGCTCCGAGGCATAGCCGCCCCAATGCAAGGAGCGCACGCCCAGCTTGAGTGCATAAAGAGCGTCGCGACCGGCCGCGCAGATCTTCTCGACTTCCGGCGGCCTGACTCCAAATTCGACCAGTTGCAGTGCGCGCTGCTTGGCCTTCGCCAGGCGGTGGTCGCTGTTCATGACGATGGTATCCTGCGGGGTCAGGTAACCCATCGCACGGGCCTCCCAGGCGCTCGTGCCAACCTTGGCCAGCGCAATCTGCTCGAAAGCTTCCTGCAATGGAGGCAATACATCAGCGTTGGCGATTTTCATGGTCGGATTAACCTTCCGTCGCAGGATCTCCTTGCAGCCGCCGCCGGCCGGGATCAAACCGACACCAAACTCCACAAGGCCCATGTAGGTCTCATGATCGGCGACCGCCTCCCAACCGGCCATCGCCATCTCGACGCCGCCACCCAATGCCATCTGATGGGGTGCGGTGACGACCGGCTTGGGTGCATGCCGCAGATTAAACGTGGCCGTTTGCAAGGCCTTGATCATCTTGTCCAGCGCATCGAAATGACCCGACGCCGCAGCCACCCCGACAGCGAACAGGTTCGCCCCGGCGCAGAAATGCTCGCCATTGTTGCCGATGACCAAAGCATCAAAATCACTATCAAGCCGTTCCAGCGCCTTGAAAGCCATATCGATAATATCCTGGTCGATGGCATTCATCTTGGCGTGGAACTCGAACAACGCGACACCGTCCCCCATATCGAGCAGGCTGGCGCTGTCATTGTGCTCAACCGTCTTGCCGGCGGCGCGCAAGTCGCTCACCAGAATGATATTTTTGTCCGGTTCGGCCGCGCGATAGGCCTTGGCGTTGAAGTCGTATACCTGAGTAGCGCCGTTCCGCTTATAGAAGGACTTATGCCCCGCGGCCAGCATCTCTTTCACCCACGGTGCCACCCTCAGGCCTTGAGCCTCCATTTTTTCGGCGGTCTCGGCCACGCCCAGCATATCCCACATCTCAAACGGCCCCGCTTCGTGGCTGAATCCCCAGCGCATGGCATCGTCGACGTCCGACAGATGATAGGCGATTTCCGGCGCCACATAAGCGGCATAGGCAAAACCATAGTAAAGGATATCACGGACGTAATTGGCAGCGCGATCATCGAACGTCAGTAGCTTGCGCACGCGCTCGCCCAAATCTTCAACATTGCGCACCGCGCCGATGGAGTCAAATCGCACCTTCGGCGTCGGTTCATGGGCCATTGTGGCCGGGTTGAGCGTCCAGAACTCACGGACGCCGTTAACTCGCTCCTGCTTGTAGAAACCCTGTCCGGCCTTGTTGCCAAGCCATTTCTTCTCAAGCATAGCCGTCATCAGAGCCGATGTCTTTTCGGGGCGCAGCATCTCGCGATAGGCATCATGGGGCACAGCGTCATAGAGGTTGTTATTCACATGAGCCATTACATCGAGGCCAACCAGGTCCAAAAGCCGGTAAGTGGCCGTCTTCGGTCGGCCGATCGTCGGACCGGTGATGGCATCCACCTCAGCAATGGAATAGCCGTTCTGCAGGGCATGCTCCAGACCAAATGACGAGGCGACGGCGAAGAACCGGTTGCCGATGAAGTTCGGCGTATCCTTGCAAACCACGACGCCCTTCCCCAACACCTCCGAACCAAACCGCTTCATGAACTCAACAACTTCAGGATCAGTGTCGGTCGTGGGGATGATCTCCAGCAGCTTCAAATAGCGCGGGGGGTTGAAGAAATGCGTGCCCAGGAAATGGGCGCGAAACTCGTCCGAGCGACCGGCGGCGATCTGCCCGATCGGGATGCCGGAAGTGTTGCTGCTGACGATAGCGTTGGGCTTGCGGATCGCCTCCAGGCGTTTCATAAGCGCCTGTTTGGGGGCCAGCTGCTCGATAATCACTTCGATTATCCAGTCACAATCGGCCAGTTTGTCGAAGTCGTCCTCCAGATTGCCGAGGGTGATCAGATCGCCGCGATCGGCGCGAGCCAGATTAGCCGGGCGGGCCTTGGTCATGCGATCATAGAGGGAGTTGATGATCTTGTTGCGTGCGGCCGGGTTATTCTTCTCAGCCTCGCTGAGATCAGGCGGGACGATATCGAGCAAGACGACGGGAATGCCAATATTTGCCAGATGAGCTGCGATGCCGCCGCCCATCGTTCCCGCTCCGATAATACCCACCTTATCAATTCGATAGGTCATTGAAGCGCTCCTTGTTCAGTAGTGATTCAGGCACAGACCAACGCAGACATAACGAATCTCGCCACCGGCTTCGGGCAGCGAAATTCGTTATATCTGTTTCGATCTTGTGCCGAGTGCTTATTTTAATTCTCGGCGAGAGTATCCCAAAATACTGCGGGCGACGATTAGCTGGTTAATTTGCTTGGTTCCTTCGTAGATGTCGTTAATCTTGGCGTCACGCATCCACTTCTCGACCAGCCACTCTCGCGAATAGCCCATCGGCCCCAGCAGTTCAACCGCTTTCTGGGTAATCCAGGTCACGGCATCGCCGGCACGATACTTGCACATACTGGCTTCGAGGCGGTTGCTTTCCCCGTGGGCCATCTGGGCCGTGGCCCGCAACGTGAGGAGCCACGCGCCTTTATAGCGAGCTTCCATCTCGATGATGTCGCGCTCGACGGCCGTCATCTCATGCAGCGACTTGGTGTAATCAATGACGATCCCTTCTTCGACCAGCTTGCTCTTTGTGAACTCAAGCGCCGCACGCGCAATACCAATCGCGCTGGCGGCCACAGCCGGGCGCGATGCATCGAAAGTCTTCATCGCGCCGCGGAAACCCTTGCGGCCTTCCATTTCGCGCGCCTCTTGATCGCCGAGCATGTTCTCAAAGGGAATCCGGGCATTGTTGAAATGCAAAGCCACGGTGTCGCTGGCGCGGATGCCCAGCTTGTGCTCCTGCTTGGCGATCGTGACACCGGGCGTATTCCCCTCGACAACGAACGATTTGATGCCCGCCCGCCCTGCCTTGGGATCAACGGTAGCCCACACGACACAAAGGCCGTCGGATTCCTTCAGCGCCAGCGCGCCGTTGGTGATGAAAATCTTTTCGCCATTGAGGATCCACTCATTCGTCTCGGGGTCGAGGACGGCCGTCGTGCGCATGGCGCTGTTGTCTGAGCCGGCACCCGGCTCCGTGATCGCCATTGCGCCCCACTTCGGGTCGCCTTCGGTAAACTTCTTCAGGAAACGCACGCGCTGCTCAGGCGTGCCAGCCGAATCGACGGCCGCGCCGCCCAGCATCGGGTGCGGCAGGCAAAGGTATTGCCCGGCATCTCCCCAGCTAAGCTGCTCGATCATCATGATGAACGACAGCATGCCAAAATCAGGCCCTTCGCGTTTGGGCTTGGCGCTGCCGTTGACGTCATTACTGCCGTTAGCGCCATTACTGCCATTATTGCCGTTGCTGCCGTTCGAGTGAGCCATGAGCGGCTTTAGTGAGGTCTTGACCATCTGCTGGGTGAAAGGCCAGGTCATCTGGACAAAAGCCTCAGGGCGCTGGTGCTCGTTCTCGTCCAATTGACGCGAATACGGCCGCATCACCTGTTCGGCAACCATACGGATCATCTGCAACTGATTTTCAATGAATGGAGGTATCTCAAAACTAATCATGGTTCCCGCTCCTCTTGTGCGTTCGATTCGCGCCTAAACAATCGCCAACCCGTCAAAGGTGGCAAACCCGCGCGCATTGCGCAGCCATAACTCAACCGGATACTCGCGAATATAGCCATAGCCACCGAGAATTTGCACAGCCCGGTCGGCGACCTGCATGACCATGCGATCGACTTGCTGTTTCATGATCGTGGCGTCGGGCGTGGCGTCATGCCCCTGATCCAGCTTCCAGGCGGCTTCCCAGACGAGAAGGCGAGCCTCATCTACTTCAGTCGCCATATCCGCCAGCATAAAGGCGATTGACTGCCGATGGGCGATCGGCTCGCCGAACTGGACGCGCTCTTTGGCGTAATCCCGGGCATATTCGAATCCGGCGCGAGCCATACCCACGGCTGCGGCTCCCAGCGCCACCCGGCTGTGATTGAGGATGAGGCTGAAATCGATACCATTCTCACCGCCCAATTTATTCGCCGCCGGGACGCGCACCTTGTCTAAAGTGACCAGATAAGCGGGCAACGAATGAATACCCATGAGCTTGTTGCGGCCGCCCACAGTCAACCCTTCGGCGCCGGCCGGCACCAAAAATGCCTGCGTCCTGCCGCCTTCGGCGGCGTAGATCAGGATATATTCCGCATCATTTGCCTGCGGCACAAAGGTCTTCGTACCCGACAGCACATAGGCGTCACCGTCGCGGACGGCGGTGGTTCGCAATTTATATGGGCTGAACTGGACGGCCGGCTCGGTCAAGGCGGCCGTCATTTTAGGCGGGGTTTCCTCGCAAAACCGGGGCAGAAATTGGGCTTTCTGCTCATCCGTACCACAGAGTAGAAGCGGGATCGCCACCAGGTTGGGGGTCATCACTTCCAGTGTCACGGCCAGGTCTCCCCAGGCAAACTCCTCGAAAGCCAGCGCGCCGGTCACGGCCGAGTAATCGCCGAAACCACCGTATTCTTCCGGCAACGCAGCAGGCAGGAGACCGATCTCCCAACCGGCCTTGATGACCGCTTCAGGGATATCACCCTCCTCTTCGGCATCACGAAAAACCTTGCGCACACGCTCCCGGGAATAGCGGGAGATCGTTTCCGCAAGCATCTTCTGCTCTTCGTTAGGTCTAAAATCCAGCATGGCAAACTCCTCACAACCGAGAGATTGTCTTGTATAACTTACTGTCCAGCGCGGCGACGGACGATAGCATCCGTCATCCGAGCCACGCGCACAATTTCAGCGACATCATGCACGCGCACGATATCCGCACCACGATCGATACTGATGGCCACAGCCGCGGCCGTGCCTTCCATCCGTTCATCCGGAGGCAAATCCAGGGTGTAGCCGATGAACGATTTACGTGATGGGCCACTCAATAGCGGGTAGCCGAGGGCCTTTAATTCACCGAGGCGATCCAGCAGCTCCAGGTTTTGTTCCACCGTTTTGCCGAACCCTATCCCCGGATCAATGATGATCTGCTCGTGTCGTACCCCCGCAGCGAGAGCGACCGCAATCTGTTCCGTCAGCTCGGCCTTGATATCGCCCAGAAGATCGCCATAGGCAACCCCAACGTACCGGCCGCCAAGGCGGGTTTCCTGAGCGACATCCTTCGGCTTGCTGCGGTTATGCATAATGACGATCGGGCACCCCCGGCGGGCGATCAGGCCGGCCATATCGGGATCCATTCGTAGCCCCCAGACGTCGTTGACCCAGTTCGCTCCCGCGTCGAGAGCCAACTCGGCCACATCGGCACGATAGGTATCGGCAGAAATGACGACATCGCCGATTTCACTACGTATCGCCTGGATAGCGGGTATAAGCCGCGAAACTTCCTCGTCGGCCGTCACAGGCTTACTGCCCGGCCGCGTGCTTTCCCCGCCAATATCCAGAATGTCTGCCCCCTGCTCCACAAAACGGTGCGCCTGTTCCACCGCCCGCTCGACCAATTTTTCGCCGGTTCCAACGGCAACACCATCACCGGAAAAGCTGTCCGGCGTCACATTGATGATCCCCATCACATAGGTACGTGTGCCCCATTGAAACATCACTGTCCTTCGATTCTTGCAATAAGCTATGCCGGCGAAGCGTCAGTCGGCAACGCTTCGCCCGGAAACGGCATCTCAAACAGGCGCTCAACCCCAGAAGAGTCCACTTTGTCCAGCATCTCCTGGACACTTAGCCCGGTTTGCGGGTGGCGAAAGTCAGGAATTATGTCGGCCAATGGAACCAAAACAAACGAGCGATCAGCGATAAAGGGATGGGGGACGGTTAGTGTTTCGTCGGAGAGGACCAGATCGTCATAGAAGAGAATATCAATATCTATCAAACGCGGTCCCCAATGGCGAGTGGGCGTGCGCCCCAGCTCCCGCTCTACCTTCTTGATATCGGCGAGTAATTCGTGGGGTGGCAAAGAAGAGATTGCAGCGACACAGATATTGAGAAATGCGGGTTGATCGGTGTCGCCCCACGGTTCGGTGGAGTAGACAGGCGACACCGCGGTGACGGTTACAAATTGACGCAATTCATCGACCGCATGCTGGAGATTGGCGTATCGATCGCCCAGATTCGATCCAAGCCCCAAATAAATTCTGCTCATATGATTTCACCGCCGTGCCAAAGGTCGTAGCTGTTAATGGTGCCCAATATGACGCGCTGCATTATTATGCATGTTTATAACACACTGCGTCATGAGTGTCAACGGGGTAATATCTTCGGGAATGACAGATTTCTCGAATTCCCAATCGCAGGCGGCTAGAATAGCTTCATGCGAACTGTCATAGCATTGCTAATTCTTGCAATGACCGCTCTGGGGGCGAATAACGTGTCGGTTGAGGCACAACAACCCCTGCCCCATGTCGTTGATCCGGGTGACACGTGGCCGGCGCTGGCAATGCGATTTGGCGTAGAAGAGAGTGAACTGAGAGCCATGAACCCTCAGTTCAACACGCTGCGCCAGCCGGCAATCGGTTCGACGATCAGCCTGCCGGAAGAGGCAAGCGAACAGCCAGGCAGGCTTGTTCGCGACGGCGACGCCGGCATCCTCGCCATAGCTCTTCAATACAATGTATCGCCGTGGTCTTTGGCTCTCCAAAACGAGCTTGATTCACCATATCGCCCAACGTTTTATCGGCCGCTGTTTGTCCCGACAGAGGGCACGATTCGTGATCTGCCGCAAGGGATCGACTCACTGGAAGTATCCATGTCCCCTGCTCTACCGGGGGTCGCCCTGGGGATACGGGGGACATCACAGCAAGAGACGATAAACCTTAACGGGCACCTGGGCGGGCTTCCCCTTGCATTCGCCGCCGAGAACAACCGCTTTATCGGCGTAGCAGGAACAGGCGCATTCTTCACGGGTGGAGAGCCGGAGCTTGTGCTCAAATCCGGTGATGCCCCGGCCTGGGTTCAACCCTGGCAATTCGCGAAGCGTGAATGGATCTATCAGGAGTTGACCCTTACCGGCGAGGCGGCGCAGATCGACCAAAATGCGCGTGATGAAGAACGGGCGCGATTGCGCGAATTATGGGGCCAAATAACACCGGAGCCATTATGGCAAGGCCCGTTCGTTACGCCGGTCACGACTTATCTGGAAATCTCGGCCGAATACGGGGCGCGGCGCTCCTATAACGGCGGGCCATATCTCACCTATCATGAGGGCGTCGATTACAGCGCCTATGGCGGCACACCGGTCATGGCTCCGGCCGCGGGCAAGGTGGTCCTGGCCGAACCGCTTTACGTGCGCGGCGGGACGGTCATCATCGATCATGGATTAGGTATCTTCACAGGTTACTATCACCTGTCGGCCATCCATGCCATCGCCGGGCAGGCGGTTGAGCCGGGCGATCTCCTGGGCGAAGTTGGCACCACCGGTCTCTCGACCGGCAATCATCTCCACTGGGATCTGCTGATTAATGGTATCTGGGTTGATGCAGCCGCCTGGCAGGAACAACGGATGGACTGCTGGCTCCTCGAGGGATTGGGGCGATCTTGCGCCACAGAACAGCCGGCAGATTGAGTGGTTACTCTTCCGTAACGGATCGATCGCCGAAATCAAACAGCTCGCCGATTGAGCGGCGGAAGTAGTTCTGGCGAATCGCACCGGCAAATATTGGCCCGGTGGATAACACCACCAGCCTGGACTGGTCGGAAGAGTTTTGCGGCACCGTGTCCGTCGTGACGATCTCCCTGATTTCCGGCACAGCCTCCAATCGCGCCAAAGCGCCATGGAGAAACACACCGTGGGTGCAAACAACACTAATCTCTTCAAGCCCATGATCCAGAAGAAGCCGCGCCAACTCGACGATAGTCCCGCCGGTGGCGATTTCGTCATCATGGATGATCGCTCGCTTGAAGCCCGACACCTGGCGGCCGATCAGGCCACTATATTGTACGCGGGTGTCGTCGATGCGCGTCTTGTTCGCCGTCGCCACACCAAGTCCCAGCATATCGGCAAAACGAACCGACGATTTGGCACTGCCTACATCAGGGGAAACGACTATCGTATCCTCTGCGCTATATTGGCGCGCTCTAAAGTAATCGGCAAACAAGCCGCGAGCAGTGAGCGGATCAGCCGGCACACTAAAAAAACCATGAACCTGCGGCGAATGCAGTGTCATGGTCATAATGTGAGTCGCCCCGGCCGTATTGAGCAGATCCGCGACAAGACGAGCCGTGATCGAGATGCGAGGGGCGTCTTTTTTATCCGACCGCGCATAGGAGAAATATGGGATGACGGCATGGATCTCCCGCGCAGCGGCACTTTTGGCGATGTCGAGCATCATAAGCAACTCGACAAGATGGTCGCTGACCGGCGGGACAAGCGATTGCACAATGTAGACGACGCGGCCGCGGACGCTCGCCCCCAATTGCACGAACAGGTTATCGTTGCTGAACCGCGAAACGCGAGTTTCCTCCAGACGCACGCCAAGATTATCGGCGATAGATTTGGCGAGACCGGGATTGGAACGGCCGGCAAACACACGAACATCACTCTGGCTCAAGGACTGGACTATACGGCTCATATTTTTCCCTCCGGGGAGGAACACAGGCTATACAGGATCTTCGCCTATCTATTATCTTCGCCTTCCAGAAGCAATCAAGGACGAGTTAGAAGATTACAAGGTTACCTGTGCCCTTAAAACCGCGCATCAAGGGCCATCGCCTGCTTGAGCAAATAACGGTAGCGCGCCTGTGACACCTCGACAGACCCCAGGCCGGCTAAATGAGCTGTCTGGAACTGGACATCCAGAAGAGTAAATCCACGTCCAAGCAGATGTTCAACGAGATAATATAAAGCGACCTTGCTCGCGTTCGACCGAATACTGAACATGCTTTCGCCGGCGAAAAGGCCGCGCAGGCTGACCCCATAGAGGCCGCCAACCAGCTCGTCACCCAGCCAGGCTTCGACGCTGTGGGCAAAACCCAATTCATGAAGCCAGGTGTAGGCCTCGATCAGTTCATCGCTGATCCAGGTCAGTTCGCGATCCGGGGCCGGAGCCGCGCAAGCGGCCATCACCTCCGTGAAAGCTGAATCAAAACGCACATCGTATCTGCCGGAACGTATGACACGCCGGAGAGAATGGGACACATGCAACCTGTCCAGCGGCAATATCGCGCGGGGATCCGGCGAATACCAGGATATCTGCCCTTCCTCGTCTGCCATCGGGAAGATCCCTTGGGCATAAGCCGTAAGCAGCAATTCAGGCGTCAAGTCCATGGTAAGTTCATCGCAAGTCACCTCATAATTGGGGATCGCAATCAGGGATAACTTTCCCTTCATCGACAATGTTTTAATTCCCCGATCTTGTGCCTATAATTCTCCCTAACCTCACCCTATGGAACAAGTGTAACATGTATGATGTCGAATCACTCCGCCGCGAGGAATTCCCCGCTACGGCTACTCTAACTTATTTGAATCACGCCGGGATCTCACCCTTACCGCAGCGGACCAAGCGCGCCGTTCAAACGGCCGTCGAGAGACTGAGCGAGGAGCCGAGCGCGTTTTTCGGAAAATATGCTCAGCCCGCATTCGCGACGCTCCAGGAATCATTGGCACGATATATCAACGCAGACCTGCCCTCGGAGATCGTGTACTCAACCTCGACCAGCGCGGCCCTCAATGGCGTTGCACAGGCGATTGATTGGCAGCCGGGCGACAACATCCTGTTCTGCGATCAGGAGTTCCCTTCCAATGCCTACCCATGGATGAGCCTGGCTCGCGATGGTGTCGAGAGCCGGCGCGTCCCCTCGGAGGGAGGCGGCCTGACCCTGCGTCAGGTCGAAGCGCACGCAGACGATCGCACTCGCGCCGTCGCCGTTAGCGCAATCCAGTTCTTCTCCGGCCATCGCACAGACCTGGTCGCGATCGGGCGTTTCTGCCACGAACACAATATTCTTTTCATCGTCGACGCTATTCAGGCCATCGGCCACATGGTGATTGACGTGCAGGCGATGAACATCGATGTCCTGGCTACCGGGGGCATGAAGTCGCTTCTCGCCTTGCCCGGCGCCGGATTCATCTATGTGCGGGATGAGGTTTCAGCGAAGATGAACCCTCGCCTTATCCACGGCAACTCCACCGTCGATTACATCCACTGGCTGGCTTACGATCTGACTCCGCAGCCGGGGGCGGCGCGGCTATCGAGCGGAACGACCAACGTGCCCGGCATACTCTCAATCGGCGCGAGTCTGACCTTGCTCAACGAACTGAATCCGGCCGACATCGACGCCCACACGACGGCACTAATCCATTATGCGATAGACGGCCTGACCCGCGATGGATACGAGGTCATCACGCCCAAAAGCGCATCAGGGCCAATCGCCACCTTCCGTTCCCCATTCGACAGCGAAACGACCGACCGGCTTGTGCAATTCCTGTCGGACAGACAGATAATCGTGTGCAAGCATCTGGACGCCGGCACGTCGGCTTACGTGCGCGCCTCGGTCCATTGCTATAACACCGCGGCCGACATCGACCGCTTGCTGGAGGGGTTACGCGGCTTCGTCAATTGAAATCGACGCGGGGTTCGTGGTCCCGGCTGCTTTCCCACCACTGACGGATTCGGCCGCCGATCGGGCGGCCGATCATCCTCTCCAGATCATAGACGACATCCCACAAACGGGCGAAGTCTACACCTGTCCCCAGGCCGACCTTGAACGCCAGAAAAACCAGGTCCTCAGTGGCCAGATTACCGGCCGCGCCGGGCGCAAAGGGGCATCCGCCCAACCCACCAACGCTGGAGTCAAAGGTGCGGATGCCCGCCTGCAAGGCCGTCGTGGCGTTAGCCAGGCCAAGCGCCTGCGTATCGTGCAAATGAACAGCCAGGCGCTCGATGGCGACGCGTCGGGCGATCCTGTCGATCAGGCGGCCGACTGATAGCGGATCGGCATGACCTATGGTGTCGGCGATGGCGATCTCGTCCACGCCCCAATCAGCGATCTCCTGCACGGTCGCCATCGTCTTCAGCGGAGATATCACCCCCTCGAATGGGCAGACCCAGGCGGTCATCACATAAACGCGGGTGGCCACGCCGTCGTTCCTGGCTCGATCGATCAGGTGGCGGGCCGTATCGAGCGCCTGGCGGGGTGTGTTGCGCGTGTTGCGCAGGCTGAAGGTCTCGCTGACGGCCGCGCCGAAGGCCATCGAACGGCACCCGCCGGCAAGCGCACGTTCATAGCCTCGCTCATTGAACACGAGGCCAACGAACTCGACACCGCTCTCCCCATAACGCGCCGTCACGTCGGCCATCACTTCATCCGCGTCGGCCAGCTGCGGGACGGCCTTGGGATGGACGAAGCTGGTCGCCTCAATGTGGCGCAGACCGGCTTCGACCAGCCCGGCTATGAGTTCCTGCTTTTGGATGGCCGACAGGAGGGTCGCTTCGTTTTGCAACCCATCCCGCGGCCCGACCTCGTAGACCTTCAGCATCTCGGTAACCGAATAGACCGCATCAACTTTCCAGCGTCGAAGTATCGCCCTCATCCTGGCCCAAGGCACGAGCTTTCAACACGCGCCGCATGATCTTGCCCGACCGCGTCTTCGGTAGTGAATCGACGATCTCTACCGATGATGGTTTGGCAATCGGGCCCATTTCGTGACCCACATGGTCGATCAAGGCACGGGTTAGCCGTTCCGAAGGCTCGTAGCCCAGGCGCAGGATGCAGTACGCCTTGATGATATGGCCACGGAGCTGGTCGGGCACGCCAATCACAGCCGCCTCGGCCACAGCCGGATGGCTGACTAGCGCGCTCTCGATTTCGGCCGTTCCCAGCCGGTAGCCGGACACCTTGATCACATCGTCGATGCGGCCGATAACCCAGATATAGCCATCCTCATCCTTCCGTGCACTATCGCCCGGCAAATACCAGCCCTGCTCATCATATCGGCTCCAGTATTGCTGCACATATCGATCAGGATCACCGAAAATCGTGCGCAACATGGCCGGCCATGGCGTCTGGATGACCAGATATCCTTCCTCGTTAGGAGCGGCCGATTCGCCTTCTTCATTGACCACGTCAACCTTGATCCCCGGAAAAGGTTTGGCCCCCGAACCCGGTTTTAGCGGCATTGTCGGAAGCGGCGTGATCATGAACATGGCCGTTTCCGTCTGCCACCAGGTGTCCATGATGGGGCAGCGCTCCTTGCCGATCACGCGATAATACCAGCGCCACGCTTCGGGATTGATCGGCTCGCCGACCGATCCCAGCAAGCGCAACGAAGACAGATCGTGGAGGCCCGGCCAGCTCTCGCCAAAACGCATCAGCCCGCGGATAGCCGTCGGCGCGGTGTAGAGAATCGTAATGCCGTACTTCTCGACCATCGCCCACCAGCGATCCGGGTTAGGATAGGTGGGAGCGCCTTCGTAGATGAAGCTCGTGGCGCCCAGGACAAGCGGCGCATAGACGATATAGCTGTGGCCGGTAATCCAGCCCGGATCGGCTGCGCACCAGTAGATATCGTGGGGCTTCACATCAAAGACCCATTTGAGCGTGATCGCCGTCCCGACCATATAGCCGCCATGCGTGTGCAAAATCGCCTTGGGGCGACCCGTCGTGCCGGAAGTGTAGAGGATGAACAACGGATCCTCGGCATCCATATGCTCCGTGGGAGTTTTGGGGTCGGCAATAGGCAGGGCCATCAGGTCGTGATACCAATGGTCGCGTTCGGCCTTCATCTCCACTTCCCGGCCGGTTCGCTTGACGACGATCACGCTCTGGATAGGGTTTGCCTTCTCCAGTGATTCATTGACGATCTTCTTAAGCTCCACCACCTCGCCACGCAGCCATGCCCCGTCACACGTCACCAGCACCTTCGAATTACTATCAACGATGCGATCATAAAGCGCCTCGGTCGAGAAGCCGCCATAAACGACGGAATGGATAGCGCCAATCTTGGCGCAGGCCAGCATGGCAACAACCATCTCCGGTATGCGTCCCATGTAGATGGTCACTCGATCGCCACGCCCCACGCCCTGAGAATGGAGAACGCCGGCAAACTTCGATACCTCATGGCTTAGCTGCTGATAGGTATAGGTGCGGCTGTCCCCCGCTTCGCCCTCAAAGATAATGGCGGCCTTGTTGCGCACCGACGTCCTCAGATGTCGATCCAGAGCATTATGGACGATATTGACTTGCGCGCCGTCATACCACTTGTAAAAAGGCGCGTTGCTGTCGTCGAGAACCGTATTCCAGGGCTTGTACCATTCGAAATTTTCGGCCGCAATTCGCCCCCAGAATGCCGCTGGATCGGCCGCTGCCTCAGCATAAACCTTGTCGTAGTCCTTAATGTGGGCATGGGCACTAACTTCCGGCGCAGGATAGTAAACCTCTCCGGTCAGTCCTTTCTCCGAAGACATGATTCCTCCGTGACTTGATGGATAAAGAGTGTGTGATGTTAAGCAACTCTTGGCTAACCAAGTATAATGGTCATATTCGGTTTCGTAAAATTGACGTGGATGCTATGAGTAAACGCAAAATCGTAATCATTGGCGCGGGGAGCGCCAGCTTTGGGCCAACCACATTGGCCACTATCGTCCGCAATGAGGCGTTGCGCGGCAGCGAACTGGCTCTGGTCGATCTGGATAGAACTGCGGCCGAGACTGCGGCATGGGTAGCTCGTCGAATGAATGAGTCATGGCAAGCGGACATGACCATTTCCTCCACAACGGATCGTCGTGAAGCGCTGCCCGGCGCAACTCACGTCGTCGTCTCCATCGAGGTCGCCCCGCGCGAGGAGCATTGGCGGCTCGATTGGGAGATTCCCTTGCGGCATGGGTTGCGCCAACCCTACGCCGAAAACGGCGGACCCGGCGGTATGATGCACACCTTCCGCCAGGTGCCGGCCCACATGGCCATTGCACGAGACATGGAAGTTCTTTGCCCCGATGCGTGGCTGATTCTTTTTAGCAACCCTTTACCGCGCCTCTGCCGGGCGATCTCCAAGTACACGCGCGTCAAGGTCGTGGGAAAATGCCACCAGATCAATATCGGCTACGCGCTGGCGGCCGCGTTACTGCATCGTGATTATAATATCCCGGTGCCGGAAGGTGTGGTGCTGCATTCCGACCCCGGCAACGCCCCCACCATATACACGCTATCCCATGCAGGCCGCAAGCATTTCGAAATCACCTCGGCCGGACTAAATCACTTCATTTGGTTGCTCGATATCCGCGACCGCCGGACAGGCGAGGACCTCTATCCGCGGCTGAGAGAAGCGATCGATCTCGCGCCCCCCACGCTGGAACCGCTTGCCCTGGAACTGTTCCGCACCTTCGGGCTGCTGCCGATCGCCGGGGACACGCATATGGCCGAATATCTGCCGTGGCTCCACGACCCGGTTGCCGGACCTTGGGAAACCTATCAGCTGCCGCTCTATGACTGGACCGGCAACGAGAGCGTGCGCGAAGCACTCCATTCACTGATGGCAGCGATGGGGTCGGGGGATATTCCTGTGGATGGTATGCGGGAAGCCGTTAGCGAAGGTGCGACCGAATTGGTCGAGGCGCTTGGTGACGGCGACAGCTACGTTGATGAGACGGTCAACGTGCCGAATCGAGGCGCAATTGCCGGATTGCCTCATGAGACAATCGTTGAAGTGCCGGCTTATATCAGTCATACCGGTATCCGTCCGTTGCAAATAGGAGCGCTGCCCTACCCTGTCACTGAGCTATGTCGGCGGGAGGCTGCCCTGGTGGAGCTTGTTGTTGACGCAGCGGTGACCGGCGATCGCTCTCTGGCCTTGCAAGCGCTGCTGCTCGACCCGATGATCACCGATATCGGTTCCGCGCGCGCAATTCTCGACGACTATCTGACGACCTTCGCGGATTATTTGCCGCAATTTCAATAAACAGGGCTAAATCCTGAGCGCGGGAACGCCCATCTACGATCGATCGTCCATCTCATCGAACGATTGGACAGGTGCAACTGCCTCCTCTTCCGCAAAGGACATGGGGGCAACCGCATCATCATCGGCTGTCTCATCGGGAAACAGATAGCCGCAATAGGGACAAATATCCCAATGAAGCTCCAGCGGCGATTGGCATACCGGGCATGGCTGGCGCAAGTGAGTGTGGCAGGTTGGGCACAGGAACCAGTTTGCCTGCGTCGGCCGCGAACAGGTGGGACATACGGGACGCTCCTCGATCTGTTGTAACAGCGCTTCCTGTTCCAGCGCCCGATCATAGGCAGCGCTCAGGGTTTCCCGCGGCCGAAGCAGCCAATAGACGACGAGTCCAACAATTGGCACAAGCGCAATCAACAAGACGGTGAAGAAAACCGCCCACCCGGATCGGGAACGGGCACGAATGTCGCGAAATGCCCAAATGACAACCGCCAGCCACAACAGAAGCAACACTCCACCCGAAATGCCGAGGGCAGGAAGCAGATAGGGTTGGATTAGATCGTACCAAATCATAGGCGCACCATTTTGATGTATAGTAGCACAAGGCAGTAAAACAAAAAGCCCCTGGGCAGAAACCCGGGGGCTTTTATTTTTTATGGGGTATCGATCTGGGATCAAACACCTTGCTGCTGTTCTTTCTGCGATTTGCGCGTACGGCGCGACGCCTTCTTCTTGGCGATGCGGTTCAGTTCGCTCTTGGATACGAACCAGCGCTTCCGGCGCACGTCAGTCAGCAAACGGCTCTTGACAACCTCGCGGCTGAAACGGCGAAGCAGTTGCTCCTGCGATTCATCAGATCGTAGCGTTACCTTAGGCAGAGTATTCACCCCCTTCTTTTTGTAGTTTTGACATCTC
>DAOMSB010000053.1:0-19437 GCA_035446145.1 Promineifilum sp. (SeqCode)
GATGGGTTGACGGCTTTCAGCGGTTTTACGCATACCGATTAAAACTCTGCGGATTGGAAGGCTCGGGCACAATCGTATCCGGCGAGATGAACCGCCCAATCTCCGGCAGGTAGTAGCGGGCATTCATGTAGATCAGACCCAGGTCGTTCGTCCCGGTGTTGTTATGGGCAATGAGGACATCGCTTGTGGCCGGTGAAGCCGTGGTTGGAGATGGACGGGTTGGTGGCCGGAGCCGTCGTCATCGTGCCGAACGGGTCGTAGCGGGCCAGCGAACCGTCGAACGGCGTCCCGCCCGTGTAGCTGAGCACAGCCACGTTGCCCCAATGGTTGGTGTAGGTGTAGTAGAGTATGCTTGTCCCCCCGATCATTTTCTTATGGACAGCGACGATCTGCCCGGCGACCACGTGATCTGGCGTGTTAAGGAGAAGCAACGCAATCAAAAACCCAAATTTCACCCGGACTGTGAACGAGAGCAAGCTTAGCACCTGATTTGGAAATAGCCGACTCCCCCTCAGCGCTGATGCCGTATGGAAGTGCATTTATTGTGCCGGTAAACGAAGGGAGGAGCGCCTCCAATGTAGAGCGAGGGATGTTCAATGACAAACTACCAGACAGTTCTTGAAACGTTATGCCATCATCGGTCACTACCTGCGCCATAAAGCTTTGAGTAGCTTCGTTCCAACTGACGGACACAATTCCCGGCACACTCTGGGTGGCGTTCCCTTTTTCAAGATCATCGATTAGAGCAATTGTGAACACCTCTTCCGTGCGCTCATCTCCCAGTTCAAACGACGGGACGGCCCGTGCTGTATTGTCCATTGGTGAATAGGCCAGGAAGTAGAAATATGGATCCAACACGCTGCCATACGTAGCTGTCTTGACGACGGGGGGATCATCCAGGTGAGCAACTAACGTATACCCTCCCTGTTCGTGATCTGAGTAACTCAGCCAGAGCATGGAATTGTCGATAGCCCATTGCCATTTTGGGTTGGCCGGAACATAGGGGACCAACCGTAATGCCGTTTCTTCATTGACCAGCCAGAGACCCATCTGCGCCCGCAACCAGTCGCTAATCTGAATCAACTGCCACTTTCCGTTGGGTGATTGGCCGATTACCTCGAACGGGCAGGCTTCATTACATGGGTTCACCAGTGGGGCGTTAACATCCAGTGGTCGGGAACTGAGTTCTTCATTCGACAAGTCCAGCTGACCGCCCGCAAGCAATATCCGGCTGGAACTTGCGGGATCTGGTCGCATGTCCGGCGTCGGTTCCGGAGTGAGTGGTAGTACCAATGGTTCCGGTCGCTGTGTCCAGCCTTCAAATGTGATTAGCTCTTCCGACGCGAATCTCAGATGGGCCAGCTGCTGCATGCCAAGAGCATCCCGGAAACTGAACCGTTGCGGAGGCTCCCGGCATATCCTGACATTCTCTTCCTCAACGGCCGAAACAGATGGCAGGGTCGGAATAGGGCTGCTCTGAGGGAGAAAATGCTGAGTCGGGGTCGCCGCCGACCTATTCAATGATGAGTCGGGGATCTCGATTGTATCAACCGCAGTTGCACCATCACTTGTCGGCTTAGCAACGCTTGGATCTACACTGCACGCAACGACACCAGTTAGGCCAAGAATCGTGACCGTTAGAATGTAGAGGATTCGTTTGTTCATCAATCTCACCAATCGCCGCTTTATCTCCAGACTCCAACGCGGTGAGCTCCGTCTGCCCAGTAGTTGCTCGCACTTGCATTTTGCTGATACCGAAAAGACGAAATGCTATAGAGATTCTCACCAGCTACATAATCGCTATAGGGCAATGTGTTAATGGTTGATGGGTCTGTAAAGAAATAAACAGGGTTATAGGATCGGGATCCCTCTCGTAAAGCTAGGTGAAGATGGGAGTTTGAACCCTGATCAACCACAGTGCCAATTAACATACCCGGTGATATCTCCATCCCATCTGTCAGATCAGGAATGGCATTGACATGCCCATAAGTAACCAGCATTCCGTTTGTCAATTGAATCATCACATTCGGACCTGCGTCGCCAGGAAATGGGGGCGGAAGCACGAGTTTACCATATACATTTGAATAGACATTTGTATTGGCCGCTACACCAAAGTCGATACCCGAATGCAAGCCGGCGGAATTGCGATAGGTGGGGTTGTCAGCGTTGTAGTAGCTACTACTCGGATCACCCACCGTATTTGGCTGCGTATTCGTTCGCTCCAAAGCCGTTTGCCCACTGTACATCATCGACTTCAACCGGCAGTCCGTAAAACACTGGTTCAGTCGGCGAAAGCTTATTCGCAAGGGTTGGAAATGGGATTTCGTGGGGAAGTACATCATCCTCGCTCGCCCCAATCTCCCGATGCCCCGTCGGATCCGTAAAGTTCACCGGATTATTTCGCGTGTAGCTGTATCGATTATAACTCTGCGGGTTCTGTGGATCGGGCACGATACTATCCGGCGAGATAAACCGCCCAATCTCCGGCATATAATACCGGGCGTTCATGTAGATGAGGCCCAGGTTGTTCGTCCCGGTGTTGTTATGGGCAATGAGGACATCGCTTGTGGTCGGTGAAGCCGTGGTTGGAGATGGACGGGTTGGTGGCCGGAGCCGTCGTCATCGTGCCGAACGGGTCGTAGCGGGCGTTCGAGTTGGGTACATGTGTGCCGCCCGTCCAACTGAGCGCCGTGATATTCCCCAGGTGGTCGGTGTAGGTAAAGTAGAGTGCACCCGCGGCCGCGCCCACCTTCGTCTGCACGGCCACGATTTGTCCGCCGAGCCGGTAGGTCGTGCGAACGGTATCCGCTCCCGTCGGCGGGTCGGTCAGTTCGTAGTCGGGAAAGGGGGTGTAGACGATCGTCCCGTCGGGCTGCGTGGTCATCACCCGTTGGCCACAATCCTTTCTATCCCGGCTCCATGCGGCCGATGAGTGTATTCCCGTAGAGGTGTGGAGGGGGATGCACCTATGGGCCAGGCCAGAGATTTCGCGGCGTCCGCAGACAAGCCTCCGTGCCTTCAACGCTATATTCCTCGTAAAACTCCTCAAGGGTCTTGCCTGTGGCTTCCTCCAAAGGAAGATCATAGGTCACTGGACTTGTGCTCATACCCATCGCCATCGCGTCTGCATAGCTCAAGTTGAGATCGGGGTCCCACGTGAGCAGGCCCAACGGAGCTTCGGTATTTGCAATGCAAGTTGTAATATCTGCTCCTTCAACGATTCCTGAACTACTATACAAAACTAGAAACCCCTCCTTAAGATATGCCAAGGTAGTCGCAAACAACAAGACCCCTTCACGCGGTGAGTTAGCGGTATTGAGCCAGATTTGATCGGGCACTCCATAACTTTCAAGTATTACGTGCGGAGTATAATCTGCTCCTGTTTGACCAGCAGCACTGATCAACTGCACGGCGTCATCCCATACGGCAAAGTCATTGGTTACGGGACGTTCCGATACTTGCTCAGAGGCCATAATGTAAGCTGTGTAATATGTATAGGTATCCCTCTCAAAGGGCGATATCTGAAGGGAATAGGGCATAAGGAACGCTTCAGCAGAAATCCACTCCGTTTGACCGGGCATAATACCCCACCAACACGGCAGCCTGCACTCACCATTAGACTGAAGCAATCCTTCCTGAAAGGAAACGTCGATGGATGACGGGATTAAAGTCGACTGTGTAGAAGAAGTAGTAGGGGAGGGTTGTTGCGTCACTTTGGTCAGAGGCACATTTATTGCATTGTTCTCTATAGCAGGAGTAGAAAAATCTGTTGCCGGAGCGTTAAATGCGCATCCTGTCATAACCAGGCAGACTCCTATCAATAGACTGATGAACAGAAATGAGTTTATCTTTCTGAGTGGGTTGGTCATATTCCTCACCTATTTCTAATTGCGTCATTTATCCAGCCAGGCATGTTAGCAGACATGAAACCCTGTCTTGATTGCCCTTCAGAAGAAGATGCCCATGTCCCGTACGTCCAACCAAGAACCATATCGGCGAACTCTTCAGAAGATGCAGGATCGGAACTTTGTTGCCAAAGCCAAGGGTGAAGATGAGTACTACCAAAACCAAAGTTATCGGTATTGGACGCGCCGGTTCTGTCCGGAAAAGCTGGATTTAGCTGTGCCACCATAAGCGCTTTAATAGGAGCAGAAGAACCAACGGCGTAGACGAAAGTATGGCCCAATTCATGGCCTGCCCACTGTTCTACATTTCCGATATTAGCTGCATCCTCATACACTGTTATAAGGTTGCGATTCTCGGTCCTTGCCCCACAAGATTCCAGAGAGTTCCTGGCATCTTGTGAGCATGCAATCCCTATCTTCTGAAAAGTGATCGAGCCTTTGTAAACAAGCAGAAATGCTTGCGGAGCAGTCAGGTTCCAATAAGGATGTTTTTTGTTAAAGGTATTTGCGAGTTGCTGTCCCTGCTGCCAAGCGGCACTGCGGACAAGTGATTTTTCCGTAGTTGTCCAAGAAGTTCCGTTCCGAGACCGAAATTGAACCATCGTTGCATGTGGTATATCTGGAAAATCATCGGCATAATCTTGGCAATCATTTGTCGCCCCACACTCTCTGTGCCCCGTCGGGTCCGTAAAGTTCATCGGATTATTTCGCACATACGCATATCGATTGAAGCTCTGCGGATTCGCCGGTTCCGGCACAATCGTATCGGCCGAGATAAACCGTCCAATCTACAGCATAGAATACCGGATATTCATGTAAATGAGACCCAGGCTGTTCGTCCCCGTGTTGTTATGCCGATGTCCCGTAACCCCGTGGTTGGAGATGTCGGGGTTGCTGCCCGGTGTTGCCGTCGTCATCGTACCGAACGGGTCGTAGCGGGCGTTCGAGTTGGGCACATGTGTGCCGCCCGTCCAACTGAGCGCCGTGATATTCCCCAGATGGTCGGTGTAAGTAAAGTAGAACACACCCGCGGCCGCGCCCATCTTCGTCTGCACGGCCACAATCTGCCCCGCCAGCCTGTAGGTCGTGCGAACGGTATCCGCTCCGCTGCTCCGTGGTCCAGTACTCGATTGTTTAAGCGCAGTTGCCGAACTGACCCGTCTGGTATGACAACTTCACTTCGGCTAATATGTCGATTTCTCTTATCTTATGTCAGAAAAGAAGATTTATCATATAGATTACCATCCAAACTCATGCGCCTTATCCCCCCATTTTTTGAAGGCGGCTACTCGGGCCCTGTCTTTCACAATCCTGTCCAGAGAATCGAACACCTCAAAATTCCCTTCAAGCACATCCCCGGCAAGGTTATACAAATATTCAGCGGAACGACTGAGGATTTCCGGCAATGAGTATTTCGATAGCTTGAACTCTTCAATAGGCTCATGCTTTTCATTGGGAATGCGTATTGATAGTAGATCTAATAGGTCAAAGCAGGATAGGGCAGAGTCTGGCCTCATCTCTCCCATGAAGGGCTTGAGTCGACCATTTTCCAACCTACAGATTTGAAAGCCTATATAGTAATCCTTCAATTCATAAATGACCCTGATTCCCGTCGTGCGATTTTTCAGCACCCACTCCCATACATCTTTCCTGTCGTGTTGACCAGCAGCCTCCAGGCCGAATTGTGTCATTAGTGGCGAGAAGGCATCAGCACAAGCTGCAAAGAACTCCTTTGATTTCATTGGGGTCTCGCAAGCGGGGTCGTTGGATAGTTCAAGTCGCTTAAAATCCCCTTTTCTAGTTCGTAGAATATACTGCGAACTGGACGATTTGGATCGATGCCTATGTCCATAATTTCGTAACCTTCCCTAACTTTTCCTTGAATCCAACGTTCCTGGCGCGCAAGAGCCTCTGCCTCATTATAAATTTCCGGCTTAAAGTTCTTTCCCCAAGCTTGATATCACTTAGCACCGTGTTCGCGTCCAGCGGCTTTGACCGCATCCATACCTTCACCAATTACGACTCTCTTTTGAGGAACGAGTTGAACTCGGCCAGTCTCTTCGAAAGCTTTTGTTGCACCCAATAGATTATCGATAGTGTGGCCAATTTCAACAAGGGACTCTATTGCCCACCCCGCATCTATCGCCTCATCAATATGCGTCACGACATTAGTGACGGCATCCGCATGCGCCAGCGCCCGAACGGCCGCCCCGCCGCCTGTCACTACCGGCAGTGCCAGCCCGGCCATATCAGCGGCCAATGATAGCCCGCTCGTCCAGGTCAGCCCATTTTGCTGGATGTCGTAGATATCGTAAGCAATGAATCCCAGATCGAGAACCGATTCAAACCAGTGACCTGAGGGGTCATTATACTTGACAGGGTTATTGAGCGAGTAGCTGTACCGGTTATAGCTTTGCGGGTTCCCCGGCTCCGGCACAATCGTGTCCGGCGAAATAAACCGCCCAATCTCCGGCAGATAGTACCGGGCGTTCATGTAGATCAAGTCTATGTCGTGGCTGCCGGTGTTGTTGTGGGCGATGAGGACATCGCTTGTGGCCGGTGAAGCCGTGGTTGGAGATGGACGGGTTGGTGGCCGGAGCCGTCGTCATCGTTCCGAAGGGGTCGTAGCGGGCGTTGGAGTTGGGTACATGTGTGCCGCCCGTCCAACTGAGCGCCGTGATATTCCCCAGATGGTCGGTGTAAGTATAGTAGAACACCCCCGCCGCCGCGCCCACCTTCGTCTGCACGGCCACGATTTGTCCGCCGAGCCGGTAGGTCGTGCGAACGGTATCCGCTCCCGTCGGCGGGTCGGTCAGTTCGTAGTCGGGGAAGGGGGTGTAGATGATCGTCCCGTCGGGCTGCGTGGTCATCACCCGTTGGCCGTCGGCGTCGTATTTGGTTGTTCAGGTGCAAAATTCGGTTCGCCACGGATGAGCAGGTGGCTTGCGCGTTCTACGCCCTGGCCTACAAGGTCGGCGTCAGGAACCTGCCCGAAGGCATCGGCGCGCGGCAGTTTGTCCGCGACCAACTCGACCGACTGGGGCTGGGCCATGAACTGACGCACATCCCCTGGGGCAGCAAGCGGTATAGATTGCCACCGTCGAGAGTGAGTGAAGTGGGCGATTAGTTATACGTTGCGGTTGTAAAGGTACAGGCTCCAGTTACGGCGTGAATGCTAGCCGGGCTTCGAAGGCTATTGTTTGCCTACTTGCATTTGGAAAATGAACGAGACATATAGTGAAGGAAACAACCGGAGCGAGATGAGGAAAAGCCAAAAAAACCAAGGCCTGTTAGCCCTTCTTAACATTTTTTGGCCCGTTTTTATGGCTTCATTGACTTCATAAATCACGTCAACGGAATATCTGTCATCCCTTAACATTATCTCGCGCACCACTAACAATCCTTCAATGGTCTCGCCCAGCCTCTCTGTTGGAGAGGAAGTATTGCCTGCTGCTAGAGCTTCCTGAAGTAAAAGGCGGGCTTTTTCATCACCAATATCCGTGGCCAACTGTATCAAAAAGCCACAAAAGATTCGGATATCTTCTGTGGATTGAAACTGGTTCATTCTTTTCACCCTTTCAATATTATTGCATATGGAAGTAGTGTGCCTGAACTCCACCGGGCTGAGTGACAATTTCTAGCGCACCTCCAAAGTTTTGGCCAACACCTGGTGCTGGCCGAGTGATAAAAGAAGTGTTCGATCTGACTTGCCCACCTATAATAAAGTCCATATTAGCAACGCTGCTGGATCCAGGGAGGCCATATTGTTGAGCATAACCCGGAGTTAACGGGCTTTGAGGAGCCCAGAACTGGCCCTCAACCGCAGCACTATGGCCGAGATTTCCCGCACGGTATACCTGCTGACCCTTCGCGACTTCAGCACGCAACTTCAGTGCACTGGGCCGCAGACTCTGATATGCATGTCCATAATCCGTCTCGACCGATAGCTTCGAGAAAAGAGAAGTTGCTGCCTTGGACACGCCGTACCCTGTCCCGGCTAAAGCCCCACCAATGGTTGCATCAATTGCAATGTCCTGTAGTTCTCCCACTCCTTGAAGCAGAGGGCGATCTGACAGAGCATTTGTTGCAATGCGACCACCTTGTCCAGCGAGCGCCCCACTAACTGCACCGGTGCCTACAGTCGCCGCAAAACCTGTACCAATAATCGCTGTTCCAATACCAAACGTCGCTCCTCGACAGGCCCCCCATCCTCAATACCATTCAGAAGTAGAATATTCTATCAATAACCGGCCTCGGCCGCATACCGGCGAGAGCGACGAACCCCGTCTCCCAGGCATCCGCGATGCCGGCAAACACCCGTTCATAGGCACAACCCTCAATTGGTGCATACCCACCCGGATCAGTATAATCAGTCAGGTCGTTATGTTATAGAAACAGGAGAGTTATTATCAATGAGCGCAACAACTGCATCAAATTCAAATGCCTGGATCTGGACGGTCATCAAGGGCATCCTGGCCCTGGGATTGGGGTTGTTCCTGCTGTTTAGCGCGGCGACCGCGCCGGTCTGGATCGCCTACGCGCTGGCCATCTACATGGCCGCGTCGGGCGGGATGCAGACCTTTTCCGGCCTTCTGAAGCGGGACGCGGTCGGCTCGAAAACAGACCGGATTCGCGGGCTGGTGGGGCTGTTGGGTGGCCTGGCGCTGCTGCTGCTGGCCTATTTCAACGTGCTCTCGCTGGGCGCCGGCTACACGCTGCTGGCCATTCTGCTCATCGTCTTCGGCGGGCTGGGGCTGTTCGAGGCGCTTTTCGATCGGGGCGCGGAGCGCTTCCGCTGGATGCCGCTCCTCGTCAACCTGCTCCTGATCGGACTGGGCATCATGGTCTTCTATTCGCGCATCCGGGAATTCGACCTGCGGCTGTGGAGCGGGCTGGTGCTGGCCATCATCGGGCTGATCATCATCGTCTACGGCCACCTTTTCCAGCGGACGAACCCCAAGGCAAATGCGGCCGACGTATAAAGCAAACACCTGAGAACCCTGACGGGCGGGCGACACAAGGGAGCTATCACGACACCAAAACGGATCGTCGGCCGCCTGTCAGGATTGCCCTTTGTTTTAAACAACTGAAAACGCTGCAATTCCGCGCTGTTGTTTGCGCCTCGCGGCCACATATGATACCTTTTGCCGCTACGTGGACACACTGACGCGCCCATGAGCCAATTAATAACACCTATTCTCAATGTCAATAGCGTTTCGCTCTCTTTTGGGGGAAACGCCGCACTTTCTGAAGTCTCCTTCAATGTCCTGAGGGGGGAAATTCGCGCGATTATCGGGCCTAATGGCGCGGGCAAGACTTCTATCCTCAACTGCATCTCCGGCTTCTATCGTCCCCAACAGGGAAACATCCTATTCAAGGGCGACACCGACCTGACCCGGACGCGGACCGATCAGATCGCCCGCCTCGGCCTGGCGCGCACGTTTCAGAATATCGCCCTCTACACCGGCCTCAGCACGCTCGACAACCTGATGGCCGCCCGCCACATCCACATGAAGCAAAACGCGCTGCAGAGCATCCTCTATTGGGGGCCGGCGCGGCGCGAGGAAGTTCGCCATCGCGAGGTGGTCGAGGACATCATCGACTTTCTGGAGATCGCTCACATCCGCAAGGCGGTTGTCGGGGCGCTGCCCTACGGTCTGCGCAAGCGGGTGGAGCTGGGCCGCGCGCTGGCCATGGAGCCGGAGCTGCTGCTGCTCGACGAGCCGATGGCCGGCATGAACCTGGAAGAAAAAGAGGACATGGCCCGCTTCATCCTCGATATCTACGAGCGGCGCGGCGTGACCATCGTCCTCATCGAGCACGACATGGGGCTGGTGATGGACATCTCCGATCGCGTGGTGGTGCTCGATTTCGGCCGCAAGATCGCCGACGGCACGCCCGACGAGATCAAGCGCAACCCGGCCGTCATCCAGGCCTATTTGGGAGAAGCCTGATCCAATTACGAATTACGAATTACGAATTACGAATGAAGAACACTCCTTCTGAATTCCTGGTTCCTAATTCCTAATTTCTAATTCAAGTTATGGAAACGTCCGCACAGACAGTACCGCAGTTTTTCATGCACCAGGTGCAGACCCAGCCGCCGGACAAAGTCGCCGTGCGGCAAAAGGAGCTTGGCATCTGGCGAGAGTTCACCTGGGTCGACTCCTACGAGCAGGTGCGCGATTTCGCCATGGGCCTCATCGCCCTGGGCGTGCAGCGCGGTGACAAAATCTGCACCGTGGGCGACAACGACCGGCAATACCTGTGGGCCTACCTCGGTTTGCAAGCCGCCGGTGCGGCCCAGGTAGGCCTGTTCACCGACGCCACCCCCGCCGAAATGGCCTACGTCATCGAACACAGCGACGCCACCTTTATCCTGGCCAAGGATCAGGAGCAATGCGACAAGATGCTGGAGATTCGCGACCGGATCCCCAACGTCCGCAAAGTCATCTATTGGGATGACCAGGGGCTGTGGAATTATGATGATCCGTGGCTGGTGCCCTTCGAAGCCGTGCAGCAGCTCGGCCGTGGGCTGGTCGAGCGCGAACCGGGCCGCTTCGATACTGAAGTCGCTCTCGGCGGGGTCGATGACATCGCCATGCTCTGCTACACGTCGGGCACGACCGGATTGCCCAAGGGCGTCATGCTCAGCCATGGCAACATCATGGCCACCATCAAGCTCTATGACGGCGTCGACCCGCGCCGCGACACCGACAACCACGTCAGCTTCCTGCCGCTGGGCTGGATCGCCGAGCCGATTTTGGGCTTCGCCGCCCACGTCTTCGCCGGGGTGATCATCAATTTCCCCGAAGCGCCGGAGACGGTGCGGCAGAACATCCGCGAGATCGCGCCGGATATGTTGTTCTACAACGCCCGGCTGTGGGACTCGCTGGTCGGCATGGTGCAGGTGCGCATGAACGACGCGACGCGGATCAACCGGGCGCTCTACCGGCGCTTCCTGCCCGTCGGCTATCGTATGGCCGACGCCAAATTCAGCGGCCAGGAGCCGGGGATAGGCCTGCGCGCCGCCTACGCCGCCGGCGATCGGCTGGTGTTCGCCCCCCTGCGCGACCAGCTCGGCCTGTCGCGCATTCGCGCCGCCTACACCGCCGGTTCGTCGCTTAGCCCCGACGCCATGCGCTTCTTCCACGCGCTGGGCATCAACCTGAAGCAGATCTACGGCTCCACCGAGGTCTCCGGCGGGGCGACCGTCCATCGCGACAACGCGATCAAGTTCGCCAGCGTCGGCCAACCTGCGCCGGGCGTCGAGTTGCGCATCGCCCCCGATGGCGAGATTCAGATCACCGGGCCGATGGTCATGCAGGGCTACTACAAAGACCCGGCCAACACCGCCAAGGACATCCTGGAGGAATCCGACGGTCGCCGCTGGTTCCGCTCCGGCGATGCCGGCTATATCGACGACGACGGCCATTTGATCTACCTCGACCGGGTCAAGGACATGCTGACGCTGGCCAACGGCGAACGCTTCTCGCCGCAGTTCATCGAGGGACGGCTCAAGTTCAGCCCCTACGTCCGCGACGTGATGGCTGTGGGCGGCGAGAACCGCGCCTTCGTGACGGCGCTGGTCATCATCGACTTCGAGAATGTCGGCCAGTGGGCCGAAAAGCAGCGCATCGGCTACACAACATTTGTCGACCTGTCGCAGAAGCCGCAGGTGTATGAACTGGTGCGCCGCACGATGGAAGAGGTGAACGAATCGCTTCCGGCCGCGGCGCGTGTGCAGCGCTTCGTGCTGATGCACAAGGAGTTCGACGCCGACGAAGCGGAGATGACCCGCACGCGCAAGCTGAAGCGCAACGTCCTGCTCGATCGTTACGGGGCCATCGTCGAAGGGATGTACGACGGCGCGGAAATGATTCAGGTGCGCGCCCCGGTGCGCTATCAGGATGGCAGCGAGGGGTTCGTCGAAACGGAGATACGGGTGATGAGCCTATGAGACTATTGGCTACCGCTCAATAAATTCATGCCATGATCCATTTTTACATAGACGAGAGTGGAACAGGTCTACGCGATAGACGTTCACCTTACTTTGTATTAGCGGCTACAGCAATCCCTGTGAGCGAGTTGGAAGGCGTTGATTATCGAATAAATACCTTCAAACGAAAACTGATCCCTTTTGCGGAGCCCGAGGATTTTGAGTTTAAGGTGCGAGAATTACGGCGTGGTGATCGCTTTTTTCAAGGAATTTCGTGGCCCGTACGCGCCGAAGCGATCGTCGAGATGTCGTCAATTGTGGCTGAATTACCATGCGAGATCGTTGCTGTACAAGTTGACAAGCGTAATTTAACAGAGTATATCGCTACGGATGGCCAACTATACGCGCTTGCCCTTAGGAAACTTGTCGAAATGGTGGAAAAAGTATTGGAGCAAAGAATGGAACCGGGGATGTTGATGGTCGATTCACGCTCTGATTTACATTCAAGTGTACAGGACCGCAGGCTGCTGGATGTCTACCGGCATATTCAAGCGCGAAAACATTCTCGTATTGTTGGTTTACCCTGGTTCGGGTTCTCGGCTTTTTACGTTGGTTTGCAGATAGCGGATTTTGCGGCCTATATGATAGATTTTGTATCGAATGAAGTTGATACACCTTTTGGAAGCGCGGCTTTGCAGGCAGCTTTTCGCCACATTGAAAACAAAGTGAGGTTAGCCCGAATACCATAAAAACAAACCCACGATCATATCGATCGTGGGTTCTTGGTTACGCCTGATAGGCGCACAGCATCACAGCCATGCTATTGATCCCCGTGCAGTCCGGGGCACCTCATCAACAAGGATGAGTATATAACAGATCGGAGTCTTAGGTCAATGCAGATTATAGAGCGTTCATGAACTGGCAACTCGTCCCTCAACAACTCGCTACCGGCCTGCTCAACGGCGGCATCATCGCCATCATCGCTTTGGGCATCGTCCTCATCTACCGCTCGTCGGAGGTGTTCAACTTCTCCCATGGCCAGCTCGTCATGCTGGGGGCCTTCCTGACCTGGTGGTTCGCCGGCGGAACCGAGAACGGCAAGGAGATTTTTAATCTGCCGCTGTGGGGGGCTGTCCCGCTGGCCATCATCGTCATGGCCGGGCTGGGCTTGCTCATCGAGCGTCTGGCCTTGCGGCCGATGACCGGGCAGCCATTGCTGGCGATCATCCTGATGACGCTGGGGCTGGCGCAATTACTGGACGGGACGGCCGCCATTATTTTCGGCACCGAACCCAAGAACAATTTCCCCGCCCCCTTCTCGCCCAGCGACGTCATCAAGATCCCCTTCCCCGGCGCATTCATGGACGTGATCATCCTGAAACAAGCCCTGTTGGCCACGGCCATCGTCGCCGTCATCGCCGCCGTCATCTTCATGATCTTCTTCCAGTATACGCGCATCGGCCTGGCCATGCGGGCCACATCCGAAGACCATGAGCTGGCCCGCGGCGTGGGCATCAACGTGCCGCGCGTGTTTGGTCTCTCGTGGGCCATCGCCGGCATCATCGCCACCGTCGGCGGGGTGTTGCTGGCCACTGTCACCGGCGTCAGCCTCAGCCTGGCCACCATCACCCTGGTGGCTTTCCCGGCCATCTTGCTGGGTGGCCTGGAGTCGTTTTCCGGAGCCATCATCGGCGGCCTGCTGGTGGGTCTTGCCCAGGCGCTCGTCCAGGCCTCATCGGTGCAAACGATCCGCGGCTCGTCGGACATCGCGCCTTATATCCTTTTGCTGATTGTTCTGGTCATTCGTCCGGAAGGCCTCTTCGGCGAAAAGCGGATTGAGAGGGTCTAACCGATGGCTGCATTACGACCTGCGGGCGACTTCGACCGCACTTACGAACAGGATATGGGCGTCATTCGCCGGCCGTGGCAATGGCTGGCGCTGGGCGTCGGCTTCCTGCTGCTCCTCACTGCCCCACGCTGGGCGGGCGCTTATCTGGTCTCGACTGCCAACCGGATTTTCATCCTGGTCATCGCCGTCCAGGGTCTCAACATCCTCGTCGGCTACACTGGCCAGATCTCTCTCGGCCAGGCCGCGTTCATGCTGGTGGGTGGCTACACCTCGGCGCTGGTGACCAGCCATCTATCGGTACCTTTCCCACTGGCCTTGCTCATCGCCGGGTTGGTGTCCGGGCTGATCGGGTTGCTCTTCGGCCTGCCGTCGCTGCGGGTCAAGGGGTTCTATCTGGCTATGGCGACGCTGGCCGCGCAATTTATCATCCCCTGGGTCAGCCGCCATCTTTACCCCGACCTGCTGGGCGGGCCGGCCGGCCGCATCAGCGCCGACGTGCCGGTCATCTTCGGCATCTCGTTCGGCGAAGTCGGCAACTACTACTACCTTTCGCTCATCACCCTGGTGATCACCACCGTCGCCGTCCTCAATATCAGCCGCTCGCGGCTGGGGCGGGCGTTTGTCTCCCTGCGCGATAACGACCTGGCGGCCGAACTGTTGGGCGTCAACCTGTTCGACTACAAGCTGCGGGCGTTCTTCATTGCCTCGTTCCTGGCCGGCGTCGCCGGTGCGCTGCGCGCCCACAGCCAGCGCGGCGTGGGCACCGAACTTGGCTACGGCCTGGCGGAATCGATCATTATGCTCGGTATGCTGGTGATCGGCGGTCTGGGCACAAATCTGGGGCCGTTTCTGGGCGTGACCATGGTGGTATTGCTCGAAGACACCGCTGGGGTGGCCGGCAGCACCATGGCCAAGCTGTTCCCGACGCAGGCGGCGCGCTTCCTGACATCTTTCCGGCCGATCTTTTTCGGCCTGGTGCTGATGCTGTTCCTTATCTTTGAACCGCGCGGACTAGCCCATCGCTGGCAGACTTTCAAGGCGGCCTGGCGATTGCGACCGTTTGCGCGTTAGCTGCTTGTCGACTGTGTTTATTTCAATATGTGCAAGAGGAGGCAACGCTTATTGAAGATTCTGTAGGTTCTTTTCATCGGATTTAGAGGTTTCGCATCAAAAAAGACAGGAGATAATGAGATGAAGAAGATTTCACTGGTTTCTCTGCTGCTGGTCATGGCCATCATGTTGGCCGCCTGCGGTGGGGCCGCGCCGACTGTTGAACAGCTTGCCCCGACCGTCCAGAGTGTGGTCGAGCAAGTCGCCCCCACCATCGCCGCCGTGGCGACGGAAGTAGCCCCGACGGTTGCCGCCGTCGCGACGGCCGTCGCCCCCACAGAAGTGCCGCCGACTGAAGTGCCGCCGACCGAAGAACCGGCCGCGCCCGAAGTCATCAGCGGCGAATCGACCAACGACGACTGCGCCGCGATGTACGACGGCGAGTCGATCCACGTCCACCAGGCCGCCGGCCTGACTGGCCCGCTGGCCCAGATTCTGGGCGACGGTTTCATCAATGGCTCGAAGGCGGCCGTCGATCGCATCAATGCCGATGGCGGCGTTTGCGGCGTCATGCTGGAGATCCATCTGGAAGACTCACAGTACGCCCCCGAGCAGGAGCTGGCCATCTACGAGCGCTTCCGCGCCGAAGACCCGGCCCCGTTGTTCCACCTGTCCTACGGCAGCGGCGCGGCGATCGTGTTGAAGGATCGCGTCATCGAAGACAAGATCCCCCACATCACCGCTGGTCTGGATGCCAACTCGTTCTACATCCCGCGCGAAGGCTACACCTTCGGCACCGGCCCGATCTATTCGGACCAGTTGGCCGGATTTGGCGCCTGGCTGCAGGATAACTGGGCCGATGTGAAGCCGGAAAGCGCGGGCGACGACATCGTCATCGGCGTTATCGGCTGGGCCAACGCCTTCGGCCAGGGCGCGACGACCGAACAGGCCATCGAATACCTGGAAGGCCGCGGCATCACCGTGCTGCCGCTGGAACAGCAGGAAGTCTCGCCGACGGCCGACGTAACCGGCCAGATGCAGAACCTTCTGGTCAATGGCGCGAACGTCATCTGGTCGCAGTCGCTCTCCTTTGGTCCGGCCCAGGTCATCGGCACGCTGCGCGGCATGCAAGCCGCGGGTGCCGCCCCGGCCGACATCATCATCGGCGGCGTCAACTGGAGCATGAACACCGACGTCGTCAACATCCTGGGCGAAAATGCCGCCATCATGAACGGCTACTATGGCGTATTCCCCAACTACTGGTGGAACGACACCGACAACGAGGGTGTCCAGCGCGTGATGGAAGACTTCGCGGCGTCGGGCCTGCCGGATGCCAAGAAGGACGTTGGCTATCTGCTGAGCTACGGCCAGATGTACGCCATCGCCAATATCCTGCGCCAGACGCTCAACGACGTCGGCTTCGAGGGGCTTAGCGGCGAGGCGTTCTTCAACGCCATGCAGGAGATGGGCACCATCGACGCCGGCCATTTGATGACGATGAACGCCATGGGCGAAGATCGCGCGCCGCGCCAGGCGCAGATCCGCCAGGCGCAAGTGAATGCCGATGGGCAAATCGAGTTCGTGGTCATCGAAGACTTCTTCGAACTGCCCGACACCCGCCCGCCCGCGGAGTAAGAATCAGTTAGCCGCGGATTAGGCAGGTTGGGCTGATTCATTTCGGCCCACCTGCCTAATCCGTGATCCATGCGGATGGTCTTCCTATGTTGAAAGTAAACAACATCGAAGTTGTCTATAACGACGTGATCCTGGTCTTGCGGGGCGTCTCGCTGGAGGTCGGCGAGGGGCAGATTGTCGCCTTGCTGGGCGCGAACGGCGCGGGCAAATCGACCACGCTCAAGGCCATCTCCGGCTTGCTCCACACGCAGCAAGGAGAGGTCACGCGCGGCAACATCGAATTCCAGGGCGACCGTATCGACCACCTCTACCCTGAGGAGATCGTCCGCCGCGGCATCGTCCAGGTGCACGAGGGGCGGCCGCTCTTCCGCCATCTGACCGTCGAGGAAAACCTGCGGACCGGCGCGCTCTTTCGCGGCACGTCGGGAGCGGCTCTGCGCAACGACCTCGACCGGGTCTATGACTACTTCCCCCGCCTGCAGGAATTTCGCACGCGCACCAGCGGCTATCTCTCTGGTGGGGAGCAACAGATGGTGGTCATCGGCCGCGCGCTGATGGCCCACCCACGCCTGATGCTGCTCGATGAGCCGTCGCTGGGTCTGGCGCCGCTGTTGGTGCATAACATTTTCGAGATTATCAAACGCATCAACAAGGAGGCGGGCGTGTCCATTCTGCTGGTGGAGCAAAACGCCAACGTCGCCTTGCGAACGGCCGACTATGCCTATGTGATGGAAAACGGCCGCATCGTGCTCGACGGCTCGGCCGAGCAACTGGCCCAGAACGCCGACATCAAGGAGTTCTACCTCGGCCTGACGGCCGTGGGCGAGCGCAAGAGCTACCGCGACGTGAAGCATTACAAGCGGCGCAAGCGGTGGCTGGGCTGAGGTCAGTGTTCAGTAGGTCTGTAAACCAGTATTCAGTATTCGGTCCCGCTGACCTACGCTCGCTGACCTGCTGACAACTGACCTACCGGATACTGTCAAATGAACAATCAACAACTGCAAGACCTCATCCGCCACGCCTGGGCCAATTCGCCCGCATTTCGCAATCGGCTCGACAGCGCGGGAATCAACCCCAACGATATTCAAACGACCGCCGATCTGAACCGCATCCCGGTGTTCACCAAAGATGAAGCCGCGGCGTTGCAGGCGGCCGACCCGCCCTTCGGCGGCATGCTGGCCGCGCCGCTGTCGGCCGTCAGTCGTATCTTCTTCTCGCCCGGGCCGCTCTATGAGCCGGGGCCGGAGGAAGACGACGAAGCCTGGGGCGTGGCCGTGAAGCTGTTACGCGATGCCGGATTCAGCGCGGGGGAGATCATCCTCAACAGCCTCTCCTATCATCTCGTCCCGGCCGGCTATCTGTTCGATGGCGCGTTCACCCGTCTCGGCGCGACGGTCATCCCCGCCGGCACCGGCCCGGCCGACCTGCAACTCAAGATGGCCCACGACCTGGGCGCGACCGGCTATGTGGGCGCACCCAGCTTCCTGCTGAGCCTGCTGCAAAAGGCTGAAGAGCAGGGCATCACCCTGTCCATCCGCCGGGCGGTTACCACGGCCGAGCCGCTGCCGCCGGCCATGCGGCAGATACTCACCGGCCAATATGGATTGGAGATCATCAACACCTATGCCACCGCCGAACTGGGCGCGCTGGCGGTCAACACCGGCGAGGGAATGGCCATGCGGTTGCTGCCCGAGCCGATCGTGCAGGTGGTTAATCCTGACAGCGGCCAACCTGTCGGTCCCGGGGAAACGGGCGAGGTCGTCGTCACCACCTCCAATCGTCTCTACCCGCTCATTCGCTTCGGCACGGGCGACCTGGCGATGAACATCGACCCGCGCCCCGGCGAGAGCGCGCAGGAGGAGCGGTCGATCATTCTCGTCGGCCGCCGCGGCGAGGCGGTGAAGGTGCGCGGCATGTTCCTGCACCCCAACCAGCTGCGCTTTGCCTCCTCGCAAGTGCCGGGCGTGCAAGCCATGCAGGCGATCATCACCCGACCCGACGGTCTGCGCGATCATTTTGTGCTGCAGGTGACTACAGCCGAGGGCACTGACGAAGCGGCCGTCGCCGAAGGACTGAAGGCGGCCGTGCAAGGGATATGTCGAGTGCGGGTGGATGAGGTGGGGTTTGGTGAGGTCGGAGACAGGCCGGTGGTCGATGAACGGGAATGGAATTGAGGTTGATATAGCCATTCGGTCCGGATGACAGCACTCTTTTAAGTCAGCGTGCTCTCTCCGGCACCGTCCGATAAAGACACCCTTTCTGAAAGGCATCTTCGCAAAAACAATCGGCAACTGGCCGCTTATCGAAGGGAATCGAGACTCATAATCGGGTCAAGTGCTTGTTCTTGCTAGAAAGCAGGGCTTAATCAAAGCCAAAATTCCGCACGATCACTTCCGCCACTTTACCCCGCCCACTGGCTTTCGAATTCACCGCCCGTGCCACGAACACCTGATCGATCCGAAATCCGGCGTACAGATCGCGGATGAGCGGCGTATCGGAATTGGATAGCATCGCCCGCACGCCTCGGTCGCCCAGCGCGGCGAATACGTCGCGCAGGTGCCGCTGGTCGTCGGGGCCGAAGCCGTGGCGGTCATAGGCCGTGAAGTTGGCCGTGGGCGACAGGGGATGATAGGGCGGGTCGAAGTAGACGAAATCCCCTGCTTGCGCATAGTCTAGTATCGAGGTGAAGGGGCGATTGCTGATATCCACCCCTTGCAGCGCCCGCGACGCCGCCCGCAGATTCGGCTCATCACAAATGGTGGGATTCTTGTAGCGGCCGAAGGGGACGTTGAACTCCCCCTTCCGGTTCTCGCGATAGAGGCCGTTGTAGCAGGTCTTGTTGAGGTAGATGACACGCGCCGCGCGCTCCGGCAGGCTCAGCGTCTCCGGCCGCAGGGCGCGAACCTGATAATAGTAGTCGCGGTCATGGATATGCCCGCGCAGGACGGCGATCACCTCATCGACGCAATCGCGCAGGGCAAGATAGACGTCGATCAGCGACGGATTGGCGTCGGAGAGGCGTGCCTGACCGATGCGACCTTGCCCGGCGAGAGCGAAGA
>DAOMSB010000054.1:0-19010 GCA_035446145.1 Promineifilum sp. (SeqCode)
GCCCTTCACCCTCTACTGGCGCGACGGCGACGTGATTCGCAGCCTGCGCAGCGAGGGCCAGGAAGAGCCGTCGGTCTTTCTCGACCCGGTGAAGGAGTTTGGGTTGTATTTGCCGCCGGAAGATATCTATATGATCCTGGTGGCTGAAACGGCAAATCAAGGATCGCGACCCATAACGAGTGGTCCAATAAACCAAACTTATTTGTGGACTGCGGAGACAATTATTGGGGGGAACACCTTCCTTTCACAGGGGCGTTGATCTGTCTGGGGCTGGTACCGGCCATCGGGCTGGCGGCCTGCTGGTTGCCGACGGAGGGGCGGCGAGGCTGACGGGTAGGGAGGCGTTGGCGTATGAGTAGGGAGTATCATAATTTGTGCATTGGGTAATTCCGCCCTATTGCGATATACTCAATAAACCAATATCATCAGCCCACTATAGTTCGTTTAGGGGGCGTAATGTCGGCCGAAATTGGAACGCTTCGGTCAGTCGATCCTGATCTCATCCTCGTTGTCGATGATGACATCTTCTTTCGCGAGAGTATCGCTTCGTTTTTGAAGCGACGGCATTTTGCGACGTTGGAGGCAGGGGATGGCGAGTCGGCGCTTGAGCTTGCCGTTCGGTATAAACCTCTGGCCGCTCTGATCGACGTCGTCCTACCCGAACATCCTCACGACAAGGCCCGCAAAGAACATAGCTTCGGCGTCGAATTGGCCCGCCAACTGAAGCGGACCGACCCAATGATGGCTGTTGTCCTATTGTCGGCCTACGGCGACCGCAGTGACGCAGTTTTAAAGCTGGCCGCCGAGGGAGTGCGTGGGCTTGCCTATTTGATAAAGGGCTATCGGACGGGCACGGCCGCCTTGTTGCGGGCACTCGAGGAAACCCGCGCCGGCCACGTCATGATCCAGGCAAACGAGCCAAACCAGACGGCTTCGCTGGCTGAACGATTCTGGGCGCGGCTGACCCCCGAAGAGAGAGACTTTGTTCGGCGGGGCGTAGAACTCTTCCCAACGCTTTCCCCACGCGAGCGTGAGATAGCGTATGCCTTCGCCCACGCCCAAACAATCGAAGGGGTTGCCACTGATCTAAATATCTCAGTGCCCACGGTCGAGAAGCACGTCAACCACATCTATAGCAAACTGGAACTGGATCGAATGGCACTCCGCCAATCGCCATTGCGCAAGTCGTTACTGCTGGCAAAAGCATGCTGGTTGCTCGATCTGTTGGGCGGTGAGGAAAAAGGATAATGCCCACCTGGTTACGTAATCCGACGGGCGCGCTATTGCTGGTTGTTTTGCTCGTGAGTATGGCCGGGATAGCATCCCTGGCCGACAAAATCGGACACCCATTTGGAGGTTATGCCAGCACCTTGTTTTTCCTGCCACTCTCGGCCCCAGGCGGGATCGTCGTTCAAGAAACTCCGGCTTGGTGGCCGATTCGCGGCATAAACCCACCCTTGGACGAATATACCTATCTCCTGGAGATCAATGATCAACCCTATCAATCAGCTGATGTAGGCGCGGTCTTTGAGAGGGCATGGGATGTGGGCGCAAAGTCCGTCACTATCCTGGTGGACCGGTCACGTGGGGGGCACTTGGCGACGATTGAAGTGCCTGTCATCCGCTTCGATTTTATCCACTTTCTGGAACTGAAATTGCCGGATTTGATCACCGGTTTCTGTTTGTGGTTGACCGCGCTTGCGGTGCTTAAGGCACGGCCGCAAGAGCCGTTAAATCAGGTCTTCGCCGTCATTGCGTCGCTGGTTGCGCTCCAACGCTGGACAGTGGTTAATGCCATCTGGGTTGATCTGCGAGTGATACCCGTGATCTTCGAGTTCCCGATCATGGCCGCGGCCGGATTCATTGGCGTCGTCCTGCTGCACTTCGCGCTGTTGTTCCCGAGGCGAATAGAGCCGTGGCCGCGACGGTTGCTGCTGGTCCTGTACGGGATGGGGGTCGTCATCACTGTTCTGCACATGCTTTCACGTGTGCCTGCTATATACCGGTTGCCGGAGCCGCGAAAGACGACGCTGTTGCTTTGGAGCGACCGAGCCTTTCTGGCCCTGGTTGTCCTCTACCTGACAGGTATCACGGTTTTGTTTTGCCGAATGATCTGGTTTGGGTTGCGAGGGCGGCGCTCGCGCCGCGATCGGCGAGTTGCCCTTATCGTCCTGATCGGACTAATGGCGGCTCTGCCGATGATACTGATCACGGCCGACAGTGTGGTGCCGGGCTTGGGGGTGGAAACTGTGCCCTTTTGGCGTGGCCTGGACTTGCGCTATTTATTTGTAACCGTTCCCCTGGGTTTTGCCCTGGCCATCATCCGTTACCAGAGTATGCGCAGCCCCTCACGGTTGCTGATTGTGGTCATCGCCCTGGCCGGAAGCGCGCTACTGGCGGCGATCCTGTCATGGCTGTGGGGCCTGTCCCAGGGCAACTGGCCGGCCAATGGGGAGCATCCCCCATTTCCCTATCTCTTCGCCGGCATCTTCGCCGCCAGTGTCTTCTGGAGCACGCAGGCCACTTGGCGCGGGTGGTTCGGCCGCCTGCTGGAATGGGATACCCATAGTTACACGGCCGCCCGGGCCTTCGGCCGTCGCGTATCGGGCACGACCAACCTCATCGACCTGTCGCAGACGATAGCCGCGGCGCTGGTGAACGAATTGCAGCTTGATCGGGCGGCGGTTTGGCTTTGGAAGCCGGAACCGGGCGCGTTCGAGCTGGCCGCCGAAGCCGGCCAAACCGATCCATCGCTGCCGGCTCGCCTGCCCTTCTCTGAAGACTACCCGTCGGAAGCGAACCGGCCGTTGCGGCTGGATGCGGCCGATGGCAATCCATCCTGGCTTGAGTCGCTAAACGTTCTGCGGACGATTGATGTCGTCGTCCCGCTTCAGACCGATGGGCAACCTATTGGTCTGCTGGGCCTGGGGCACCGTTGGGATGAGGAAATCTTCGATGACCGCGATCTGGCGATCGCCGAACTTGTGGGTCAACAGGCGGCGCTATTCTTGTTGGCGGCCATGCAGATTGAAGAGTTACGCCACGTTCCTCAACAAATCGTGGCCGCGCAGGAGAGCGAACGTCGTCGTCTCGCCGCGGAATTGCACGACACAGTGCAGCAATTCCTGGGCGGGTTGCCTTTTGCCCTGGCTTTTACGACAGATGAGATACGGGCCGATCCTGAAGGGGTAGCCGCCGTCCTGGAACACAGTCTGGAAGATGTGGAATCTATGGCCGAGACTGTCCGGCGCATCCGTTTCAACCTCGCGCCAAGCCAATTGGAGTACAGTCTAACGCGTTCCTTGAGCGAGCTTGTTGCCCACGTTGCGAAGCGCGCCAAGCTCCGGGTATCGTTGAGCACCGGAGAGGGCTTGGACCAGGCGACGGCATTGATAACGCGCGAGGCGCTTTACCGGGTTATCCAGCAGGCACTCGACAACATTGTCGCCCATGCCGAGGCGAGCGAGGCTAATCTCCGACTGGAGTGCGCCGACGGCCGGGTGACGTTCTCCGTTACCGATGACGGCCGCGGTTCGACCGAAGCGGAACGTCGAGAGGCGGACAGGCTCGGTCACTTTGGGCTATCCGCCATGCGGCAGCGTGTGGAATTGTGCGGTGGGGAGTTTACCTTTGCCTCTACTCCCGGTGAGGGCACGACTGTGTCAGGCTGGGTTCCGGCGATTGGGGAAGCCGCGACCTGGAAATAATGGTTTTCCTCCATTTCTTATGGAGGATAGCCGGGTTCAATTCACCCCTCTTCTACCTATAATTTAGATATCGCGCGGCCGGTCCGGGAATGAGTAGTTGACCTGTGGCCGATGTTGAGCATCGGCCACAGGTGAGGGCTTCTGCTTCCGGTTGGCGTGTTGCCCTCCGTTATGCGCGGAACGCGTGGAGGGGATTGTATACTGGATGAGTGACTACTTGCATTAAGATGTGAGGGTCGGGGGTGTTTTCGGTAGCGTTTTGCCTTAACCTTAAGATGTTGCCTGACAGCATGGCTGGAGAATTTACCTATAGTAGGGCTGATTTCTAGAGAAGGATTTAAGGATTTAAGGAGGGAAAGCACGTGAATCGCAAAGCACTCTTTATTGTAGCCGCTTCGCTGACGCTCTTGGTTTTGGCTGCCTGGGTTGGCGCTCAGGAGCCGGTACCTCCTCTACCATTGGATGCTCAAGTATCGACCGGGTCATCCTTCACCTATCAAGGACAATTGAAGAATGGCGGAGACGTGTTCGACGGCTCATGCGATTTTCAGTTCCGGCTGTATGATGCAGTATCCGGCGGAAGCCAGGTTGGCGCGATACAGACCTCCACCGGGATAGGCGTACAGGAAGGCTTCTTTTCGACCAACCTCGACTTTGGCGGCGAGGCCTTCGATGGGTCGGCGCGCTGGCTGGGCATCAGCGTGCGCTGCCCAACGGGAAGCGGAGAATACATCACCCTTAACCCGCGCCAGGCGTTGAGCGCGACGCCTTATGCATTGAGTCTGAAGCCAGGTGCGCTTGTTATCAATAATGCGTCCAATCCAGATGGCGATCCTATGCCAACAGCTATAACTGGTCGTGCTACAGCCTCTAGCGGTCATACCATTGCAATACTGGGCGAAGCTTATTCGCCAGATGGGAGTGCTGTTTCCGGCGACAACTATAGCTCTAATGGTGGTACGGGAGTTTGGGGCTGGAGTGGTGCGACGACAGGACCTGCAGCTGGGGTACGTGGGTCAGCGAATTCCCCCCAAGGAGCAGGGGTCTGGGGATATAACAGTGCAACCGCTGGTGAAGGCAAAGGCGTTTTGGGTGACAGTAATTCGCCCGATGGATCTGGTGTCTTTGGGTATAACGATGATGGGGGTGATGGAGTATTAGGGATTGTTGATGGGCCGAAAGCTAACGAAGGTACGGGTGTTGTCGGGTTAAACCTGGCAACTTCTGGAGAGGGAAAGGGAGTTTTAGGAGGCAGTAATTCGCCCGATGGCGCGGGTGTCTTTGGGTATAACGATGATGGCGGTGACGGCGTGGTCGGTATCTCTGACCACGGCGGTTCAGGCGTACATGGCGCATCCTTCGCTAGCGGAGATACCTACGGGGTATCAGGGGTAAATTACGCTACCACAGGTTGGGGGATAGGTGTATATGGACTGTCTCACTCTGACGGGCCAGCGGTCCTTGCGGAGAATCAGGCAAATGGGATGGGCTTATGGACACGAAGCGCTCATGGCAACCCAATCGAAGCCCTTGGCAATAATCTGTCCGACGTAGAGTTCTACGTTACTAATACCGGTGACGTGTTTGCCGACGGTGCCTTCCAATCGCCCGCCGCCGATTTCGCCGAACTACTGCCGGCTATACCCGGTCTGGAAACCGGTGATGTGTTGGTCATCGGCCCCGACAGTAAGCTGACGCGCAGCACAGAACCGTATCAGACGACGGTCGTGGGCGTCTATTCCAGCCAACCCGCCTTTCTGGGCAACAGCGCCGGCGAAGAGCAGGACGGCCGCGTGCCGCTGGCGCTCGTCGGCGTCGTGCCCGTCAAGGTTAGCGCCGAGAATGGCCCGATTCATCCCGGCGACCTGCTGGTTGCGTCCGCTACCGTGGGGCACGCCATGCGCGCCGAACCAGTGGTCGTCGATGGCGTTACTTTCTATCCCAGCGGCGTGGTGATCGGCAAGGCGTTGGGATCGCTCGACGAAGGCACGGGCATGATCGACGTGCTTGTCATGTTGCAGTAAGGAGGGGATGATGAATCGCCGACAGATTCAATTTCTTGCTCTGGCGCTGCTCATCGTGATGCTCGCCATTGGAGGCGTTGTTCTTGCCTCGTCGGGCAACGGCTTTGCAGTCGGCTGGTTTCGATTAGGTCCGGGGGGACGCTCATTCTGTGCCGATGGATATAGCTTGACAAGCGCAATCGGCCAAGTCGCGGTTGCAGAATCCAATGGCGACAGCTATTCGTTGATTAGTGGGGTTCGGTTGGAAGCGGCCGATTGCACATCCATTTCATTACCTGTCATCCTGAGGCAGCATTGAAGGCAATTATTGGGCAAATAGCCGCCTGGCCCACGTCTCCAGCATAATTAGTATCTGCAAGGCTAGATTGCTCCCACTTGTTGCGAAGTGGCTCGGCCAGCCTTGTCCAATATCACTTGTCTACGCCAACTCTACCCCCAACCGCTTCCCCACCGCCCGCGCCAATCGCTCCAGCGAATCCAGCGTGACGGCCGTGTTCTCCGGGTCGAGCAGGCGGTCGAGTTGGAAGCGGCTGGCCTGCATCCACTCGATAAAGCAACAAACTTTCCGTAAAAGTTAAAAACCTCGGTCATCACAAGATCATCGCCACCAATTTACAGAAAGAAAGTTGCACTATCTCATCTCGGTCAGGAAACCGGAGTTACGGTGTACCGCCGGATTCTTATCCGGCGCCGCGACTGAGGAGAATCATCTCCGGTTAGGAAACCGGAGTTACATGCATGTTAGGCCGCTTTTGCATAATTGGAACGGGCTGCTGAAAAACCCTGCCTAATCCTTCCATAAGGTGGCACAATCGGCCGATCGCCGTATGATCGGCCCCAACCCATTCAACCCATCGGGGCGGCCCGGCTTGCCGTCCCATTGATCGGAGGATTATCCATGCGCATTGGTGTACTAACCGTCCTGTTCCAAAACCTCACCTTTGAAGAGGCACTCGACAAGGCGGCGGCCGCGGGCGTGTCGGCCGTCGAGATCGGCGCGGGCGGCTTTCCCGGCCGCCATCATTGCCCCGTCGACGACCTGCTGGCCGGCGTGGGCGAGCGGCGGGCCTATCTGGCGGCTCTCGAATCGCGCGGGCTGCTGCTCAGCGCGCTCAGCGTCCACAACAACCCGCTCCACCCCGACGCGGCCGTGGCCAAGACGGCCGACGAGGAACTACGCAAGGCGATCCGTCTGGCGCAGGCTCTCGGCGTGCCGGTCGTCAACACCTTTTCCGGACTGCCGGGGGGCGCGTCGGGCGACAAATCGCCCAACTGGGTGACCAGCCCCTGGCCGCCGGAGTTTCTGGCGATGCTCGACTATCAGTGGAACGAGGTCGCCATCCCCTATTGGCGCGAGATGGAGCAGTTCGCCGCCGACCACGGCGTGAAGATCGCCTTTGAGATGCACCCCAATATGCTGGTCTACAACGTGGAGACGATGCTGCGGTTGCGCGCGGCGACCGGCCCGGCGTTGGGCTGCAACTTCGACCCCAGCCATCTGTGGTGGAACGGCGTCGACGCGGCGGCGGCCATCCGCAAGCTGGGCGACGCCATCTTCCACGTCCACGGCAAGGATTGCTTCGTGGATCGGAGCAACATCCGCGTCAACGGTTGCAACGATCACAAACCCTACGATCGAATCCTCGACCGCGCCTGGACGTTCCGCAGCATCGGCTACGGTCACGATGTGGCCGTGTGGAAAGAGATCGTCAGTTCGCTGCGACTGGTGGGCTACGACTACGTCATCTCCATCGAGCATGAGGACGCGCTGATGAGCAACGACGAAGGGCTGGCCAAGGGGATCGCGCTGCTGAAGGATGTGGTCATCAACGACCCGCCGGGCGAGATGTTCTGGGCATAAAGGAATCGCGGAGATTCGAGGGGGTGGTTGCGGGGCAACGCCGGGATTTGATTCCGGTCATAATACCTATCGTCAAGGGTCTCTTCATCCGTTACCCTTGAAAGTTGCCTGTCCAATACTTGACTATCGATGGCGCGATGGCCAACTGGATTGAAGCAGGTCGCCACGCGCCCCGACCCATGTCCTCGCCGCCGGCTCTTTGTTTGCGGCCGCCTCGTGGACTATCACAAAAGGAGATAATGTAAGATGCGTACAACCCATTTGCTGGAAAATCTGGTATATCACGACGAACACCCCTATGCCCAACCGCTGTATGTCAGCGAGGACGGGCGGGTCATCCGCTTCATGATGAAGCCTGGCCAGAGTATCGAGGAGCACAACGCGCCCAGCTCGCCGTTCTACGTGGTGGTGGTGGAGGGGCACGGCATGTTCTCCGGGGCCGACGGCGCCGAGCGAGAGTTTGGGCCGAATGACGTCCTCATCTTCGACAAGGGCGAGAACCACGCCGTGCGCGCACTGGACGAGGAGCTTGTCTTCATCGGCTTTCTCCACGGCGTGGAAGGCACGCGCCCGGGCAAGATCGGCGGCTTGCTGGCGGACGAATAGCGGTCGCCGGGCTGCGGCTGTTCGGTTGTGTCGGGGTCAACTTCAATGATGAGTTGGAGCAGGCGATGGACGATCTGCGTCAAAGAGACCTCGACGTTGGCAAGCACGTCGTCGATTGAGCCGAGTCAATTGTCGGTTTGCAGGGCATTCGCTCTTCTTGATCGTCGAATAGATAGCCCGTATAATATACTGTATTGTAGATGATATTGTAGATTAATGGGTGACAGATAATATGATCCCGACCACAACCGTCCGAATTTCACGCAAAACACGGGATATTATCCAGGAGATGGCCCAAACTTCCGGCCGGTCGATGCAGGATATCATGGAAGAGGCGATCGCCGCCTATCAGGGCCGGCAGCTCCTTGAAGCGACCAACGCCGCCTACGCCGTCTTGAAAGATAACCCCGGAACCTGGCGAGAGCTGCAGGAAGAAAGGGCGGAATGGGACGCAGCGCTTAATGATGGTCTTGAGGAGCTTTAGATGGCCGCTTCGCCCAATCGGGGAGAGGTTTGGCTCGCGGATCTGAATCCGACACAAGGCCATGAGCAGGCCGGCAAGCGTCCGGTTCTTGTCGTCTCCACAGATGTATTCAATCATGGCCCGGCAGATCTCATCTTCGTTTTGCCACTGACGCGCACCAATCGAGGTATCCCCATCCATGTCCCGCTGCGGCCGCCGGAAGGGGGCGTTTCAGCCCCAAGCTACATCCTGTGCGACGCATTGCGGTCTATTTCCAAGGATCGGTTGGACTCAAAAGCCTGGGGGAAGGTTTCGCCCGCAACGATGGAGAGGGTTGAAGAGATACTACGATTGCTGATGGAATTGTAACTCCGGTTTCGTGAATCTCATTTCCGCCAGAGAGAGACGATCTCAACCTGGAACGCCTGCGGCGACAGATCCACGGGCTGGAAAGCCAGAGGCCGATAACCCATCTTCGCCAATCGCTTGGCGTCCTTGGCCAGCGCTCCAACCTCGCCGGTCACGACAACGCGCCGCCGGGGATGCAGCCGCTCCAGCAATCTGAAGGCCGCCGGCGACAGCCCATCCGCGGGCCGCAGCACGACGACATCGGGCTGCGTCTCCAGCGCGGGGAACACTTCTTCTTCCGTGCCCTCATAGAGGGACACATTGTCGAAAGCGTCGAGGTTCTCGGCCGCGTCGGCCACAGCGTCGGGGTTTGGCTCCACGGCGATGACCGACGCGGCTCGCTGGGCCAACGCCGCCGTCAGCCAACCGGCCCCGCCGGGGCTTTCAAGCACGACATCATCCGCCGTAATCTCGGCCAGTTCCAGGACGACCCCGGCCAGCAGTTCGGCCGCGGCCGGGTTGGCGGGCCAGGCCACACCGGGGGAAAAGCGATACTCCCGTCCGGCAAGGGTGCGCATCAGATACGGGTCGCCGATGAGGGACGCGGCCGTGCGATCGGGCAGGACGATGGCCACGGAGACAGGGAAATCGACGGCCAGTTCCGGCGGCTCCACGTCCTCGGTTTCCAGCGCGGCCAGCAGCTCCTCGTCGTCGCCCAGACGCAGCGACAACCGCCGCAGGCCGGGCAGCTCCACGTCCAGATCGGGCAGGGCCGACTCCAGCGCCGGTTGCAGGATGGGGCACTCCTCGACACGGAAGATGCCTCGCTCGACCGGCGACCAGTAGCCCAGCCCACCCCCTTCGGCCGGGAAGAGCGCCGTCTCCGCGCGATAGCCGTAGGGTTCCGGCGCGGGCAGGATCGGCCGCAGTGGCGGGTTCTTCAGGCCGCCCACGCGGGTCAATTGATCGCGGACGGCCGCTTCCTTGGCTTGCAGTTGGGCGGCATAGCTCATGTGCTGGAGGTGGCAGTTGCCGCAAATGCCAAAATGACGGCAGCGCGGCGCTATGCGGTCGGGCGATGGCTTCAGCACTTCCAGCAACTCGGCGCGGGCAAAGCCGCGTTTGTCTTCGGGTACGCGGACGCGCACCGTCTCGTCGGGGATGGCGAAGGGGACGAAGATGGCGCGGCCGCTCTTGTCGCGGCCGAGGGCCAGGCCGCCGTGGGCCATGTCGGTGAGGGTGAGGGTGAGTTCGGGCACGGGATGATTATCCACGAATTTGGATTCCTGGGAAGACGATCGACCCACCGACCCCATGCACTGCTTCTTGCCGCGGTCGGCGGTCAGCGGCCGGCCGTCGTTCAGCGGTAGAGGTCGAGGTCTTTCGGCCGCACCAGATCGCTCGCTCGTCCATCCACAAACGGCAGGCGCAACCCGCGCAGCAGCACGGCCGGTTGTCCTTCGGCCGCCTGGCCCATGAGCAGCCCGGCGGCAGCGGCAATCTCATCGGCCACGCCCACATCGGTGTGCTGCAGGCGATAGCCATAGCGGTCGGCCTCGCCGCGACGGTCCCACAGGGCGGGCAGCCCGGCCACGCCGATGGCCACGCCGACCGTGCCCAGCCGGAAGGGGCGGCCGTGGCTGTCGGTGATGACCACCCCCAGCGCCACGTTCCGCTCGGTGATGAACAGATCCCGGATGCGGTGGGCCGAGGCATCGGGATCAACCGGCAGCAGCAGGACCCGCTCCTCGCCGTCCGGTCCCACGTTGGAGCGGTCGATGCCGGCGTTGGCGCTGGTGAAGCCGAGGCGGTGGCGAACGATGATCACCCCCGGCCGGACGCGCGACACTTCGTCGCTCTCGCGCAGGATTAGCTCCACGAGGCGCGGGTCCTTGTCGGTTTGCCGGGCCAGCTCGCGGGCGCGTTCGCCCGGTACAACGCCGGCCAGATCGACCAGCCGCCCCTCGGCCTTGCTGATGATCTTCTGGGCGATAGCGACTACATCGCCGTCTTGCAGCGTCACTCCGGCCTGGTCAAGCGCGGCCAGCAGCAAGCGGCCGACGTCGTCGCCCGGCCGGACGTCGGGGATGCCGGGCAGGGCGAAGAGGGTCAGATGGTTGGTGTTCATGGGGGTACCCAGTGATCAGTGGGTCAGTAGATCAGTAGATCAGTAGATCAGTGGGTCAGTGGGTCAGTACTGAATACTGTCCTGCTGAATACTGATCTACTGACCTGCTGTTTTACTGATGAATACTGTCCTAAAACCCGTCATCCGGCAGGCCGGTGATGCGGATGCCCGCGCCGCTGATCTTGTTGCGGATGTTGATGCCCAGCAACACGGCCGTCAGGCCCTCGGCGACGGCGGCATTGGCCAGCGCGCCGGCGTTGATGCCGCGCATGCCCGCGCCGCGACACAGCCCGGCGGCGACTTCCTTGTCGGCCGCTTTCTCGCCGCAGATGAGCACGTCGCAGTCGAGGTCGTGATCGAGGTCGCGCAGGTGCGAGGCGGAGATGTTCTGGAAAGCGGCCACGACGGTGACGCCTTCGCCCAGTTGCTGCTGGGCTTCCTCGGCCGCCGACAGGCCGCTCGGCAGGCGCCAGGCGCGAGCCTTGGGTTGGCCCAGCGGGGCGACGACGGTGATGAGCAGCTTGCCCTGCACGGCGTCGTGGACGTCGGCCAGGGTTTTTTCCTGCGCGTCATAGGGCACGGAGAGAACGACCAGCTCGGCGGCGGCGGCGGCGGCGGCGTTATCCGCGCCGGCGATCGTCGCCTGCGGCAACTCCGACTGCATCTCCTCGGCCGCAGCCTCGCCCTTCTCGGCCGTGCGCGAGCCGATGATGACCTCATGCCCGGCGGCCGCCCACCGGTAAGCCAACCCGGAACCTTCCTTGCCGGTTCCACCCAGTATTGCGATCTTCATATGTGATTATCCTTGTTTGCAGGTTAGTGTTCAGTAAGACAGCAGGTCAGTGTTCAGTGGGACAGTAGGTCAGTGTTCAGTAGGACAGTAGGTCAGTGTTCAGTAGGACAGTAGGTCAGTGTTCAGTAGGACAGTAGGTCAGTAGGTCAGTGGGTCGGTATCAATCAGCCAGCCGGTTTTTTGGCTCGTGAGATTTTTCTTGCCAACCTACTGATTACTGCTCCACTGAATACTGATCTACTGATTACTGCCTGCCGGCCACTCCCCAACCTTTTTATCCGTCAAGCGCGTTATACCGCTCCCACACCTTTGCCGCCAGTTCGCGGCTGCGGGCGGTGATGGCCGCCTCGTCCAGCGTCAGCAGTTGCCGGTCACGCATGAGCACCTGGCCGGCGACGATGGTCGTCGTCACCATGCTGCTCTCGAAGCCGAAGATGATGTGCCAGGGCAGATTGCCGGCGCTTAGCGGCGTGATGGCGTGGTAGTCGACCAGGATGACGTCGGCCGCCGCGCCCACGGCCAGTCGCCCCAGGGGCAGATCGGGCCAGAAGACGCGGGCCAGCGCGGCGTTGTTATAGATGGCCATTTGGGCCACGTCCATGCCGTTGGCCCGGCGCGGGTCGCGATGGACCACCTTGTGGAGGAAGTAGGCGTCTTTCCATTCGCCCCACATGGCGTTACCCATGCCGTCGTTACCCAGGCAAACCGGTATGCCCAGCCGCATCATGCTCTCGATGGGGGCCGCACCGACGGCGTTGTTCATATTGCTGCGCGGCTGGTGGGTTACCCACGTGCCCGTGTCGCGCAGCAGTTCCATCTCGCGGCCGTCGATGTGGATGGCGTGGGCGACGATGCTCTTCGGCCCCAGGATGCCCAGTTTCGCCAGCCGATCGACCACGCGCAGGCCATGGTTTTCGCGCGAGTCGTATTCATCCGCCTCGTGCTCGGCCACATGGATGTGGAAGCCGGTGCCCAGCCCTTCGGCCGCGGCCACACATTTCTCCAGCGTGTCGTCGCTCAGCGACAGGGAGGCATGGAGGCCAAAGGTGGCGGCCAGCAGATCTGTGTCGCGTTCCTTCACGGCATGAAGAAAGCGCACGTTCTCGCTGATACCCGCCTGCGCCTCCTCGAGGCCGTTGCGATCAGTCACCTCATAGCAGAGGGCGGCGCGCACGCCGGCCATCTCTACCGCGTCGGCGATCTGGTCAAGCGAGCTGTCGATGGCGTTGGGGCTGGCGTGGTGGTCGATGAGTGTCGTCGTGCCGTGCTTGATGGCGTCGACGAGCGAGACGAGGGCACTGTACTCCACATCCACATCGAGCAGCGCCCGATCGAGCCGCCACCAGAGTCGCTCCAGGATGTCGGGAAAATCCTTGGGCGCGGGGCCGGGGATGCCCATGCCGCGGGCAAATGCGCCGTAGAAATGGGTGTGGGCGCAGATGTTGCCGGGCATCACCAGTTGGCCGCGCGCATCGAGCCTCTCGGCATCGGGGTACTTTTCGCGCAGTCGCGCCGACGGGCCTATGTCGTGGATGCGCCGGTCGCGCAGCAGCAAGGCACTGTCATCGAGGATTTCATTCGGAGTATTCCAGGTTACCAAACGGCCGTTATGGATGAGGAGGTCTGTCATGGTCGCTATTTTAGCGGCACTCAGGAAGCGCGCCAAACTTGCGCCGGTTTCCGGCCTTGTAGTGTGCAACTTTAGTTGCGCTCTTGAGTGGACTCCCGTCCGCCAACGGTGCAAAAGCGTCTGACTGCGAGCGGGCTGCAATTTCCATGACCAACGGCCCATATCCTGCTAAAATCCAGCGAAACCACTCTCAGGCAAACGTGGCGCGGCCGCGGGTGTCTGAATCTGATAATCATATGACCCAAACAGAAAGAAAATCCCTGCCGTCCACGCTCTATACGGAAGAGTACTTCCTGACGGCATGCGAGGGATACGACGTTTTCATCGAATCCGAGGGAGCGCATCTGTCGCGACGATTGCGCGACGCCTTCGCGTTGGCCGACGTGCAACCGGGCATGCGTCTGCTCGACGTGGGCTGCGGCCGCGGCGAGATTCTGCGTCATTGCATGCGGCTCGGCGTGGAGGCCCACGGCATGGACTACGCCGTCGCCGCCGCGCGAATGTCGCGCGATGTGGTGGCCGCGGAAGCCACGCGGGCCGCCGAGACGGAGCGGGCCGCGGCCGAAGGGGAGTCATTGGCCTCTCTGCCGGGCGTGCTGCAGGCCGACGCGAAAACCCTGCCCTTCCCCAGCAACTATTTCGATCGGGCGCTGATGTTCGACGTGGTGGAGCATCTGTTCCCATGGGAGTTGCATCAGGCCTATCTGGAGATCGCCCGCGTGCTGAAGCCGGGCGGCCGTCTGGTCATCCACACCGCCCCCAATCGCTGGTACGACGCCTACGCCTACCCATGGGTGCGGCGCGTGCGCATCTTGATGGGCCAGGGTGATGCCTACCCCAAAGACCCTCGCGCCATCACGCCAGTCAATCAGGACGTCCACGTCAACGAGCAGGACCTGATCCGTATGCGGAGCGGGCTGAAGCAGGCCGGATATCGCGATATTAAGGTCTGGCTCGATTCGCCGCCGCAAAACCGGGATGAGTCGGCAATCATGGCCGGGTTACGCCGGTTGGCCTTCGACGTACCGCCGTTCCGCTGGTTCTTCGAGCGGGAGGTGTTTGCGGTGGCGACCCCCGGAAAATGACGATTGGAGAGCAGGGGAGAAAGGAAGAAAGGGGGAAAGGGAGCGGGGGTGCGCCCCTTCTCCTCCGCTCCCCTGCTCCCCTGCTCCTCATCATTCTCCTCATCGCCTTCGCCCTGCGCGCCTGGAACCTGAACGGCATCCCGCCGGGGCTGACCGGCATTCCTCCTGGACTGACCCATGACGAGGCCAACCACGGCCGCGAGGCCATCGGCGTCCTCAACGGCGTCTACCTCTATTTCTTCCCGCTCAACTACGGCAGTGAGCCGCTCTATAGCTACACCGTGGCCTTGTTCATGGCCTTGCTGGGCAGGGGGGCGTTCGCGCTGCGGCTGGTCAACGTCGTCTTCGGCACGTTGACCATCGCCATGACCTATGCCTGGGCCTCTCCGCGGCTTGGCCGGACTACGGCTCTGCTGGCCGCGGCGCTGATGGCCGTCTCCTTCTGGCCGTTGGCCTCCAGCCGCGAGGCGCTGCGGGTGGGGATGCTGCCGTTTTTCATGGTGCTGGCGGTGATCGCTTTCTGGCGAATTCTGGAGACAGATGACGGCCGGCCGCAGACCACAGACCACAGACCACAGACCCCAAGAGTCGTCGTCCGTCGTCCGTGGTCTGTCGTCCTCTTCGGTCTCGCCGTCGCCCTGACACTCCATATCTATCTGGCGGCGCGGGTGAGCTGGTTGCTGTTCCCGGCGTTTCTGGCGTATCTGGCGCTGTTCCACCGGCCGGTGTTCCGGCAGTCATGGCGGCCGATTGTGGCCGGATTGCTGCTGGCCGGGGCGTTGATCGCGCCGATGTTCCTTTATCTGCGCGCCCACCCGGAGATGCAGACGCGGCTGGATATGTTCGATGGGCCGCTGGGGGCCGTCAGGGCGGGCAATTTCGTCCCCATCCTGCTGAATGTCCGCGACGCGTTACTGGCTTTCGTCTGGCCCGGCTTCGGCGACCAATTTCTGGCCTACAACATCCCCGGCCGGCCGGTGCTGGATGCCGTCTCGGCCGCGTTTTTCGTGGCCGGACTGCTCGTCTGTCTGTGGCGTTGGCGGCGGCCGATCCATGCCTTCCTGCTGCTGTGGTTTCTCGTCGGCATCATCCCCTCGCTCGTCACCGGCCCAACGGCCAACACGACCCGCAACATGGCGGCGCTCCCGGCGGTGTATTTGATTGTGGCGGTGGGTTTTGTTGTTTTTGTAGAATGGCTGGCGGATCGAATTACGAATTACGAATTACGAATTACGAATGAAGAGCGCGCTCCGAACTCGTATCTCGTATCTCGTATCTCGTATCTCGGCTTGTCATTCGTCATTTTATTTGTCGTCTGGGTCGCCTTCGTCTCCGGCCGCGACTACTTCGTCCGTTGGGGCCAGTCGGCCGAGGTGCGCGGCGCCTATCAGCACACACTGGTCGAGTCGATCCGGCATGTGACGGCCAACTATTCCGACGCCGAGCCAATTCTCTTCTCGACAGTCTACCCCGGCCCGGCCCACGATTCATCCATCGCCCTGGTCATGGCCGCCGATCATCCGCCCGTCAGCGAGACGGCGCGCTGGGCCGACGCGCGATACGCGCTGGTTCTGCCGCCGGAGCGGACGCTGGCCGTCGTCCCCTACTCCACTCCGCCCCACCCGGCGTTTATCTCCCTGCTGGAGGCCATCGAGACGGTCGATCTGCGGCCGACCGACCTCGATCCGCGTTTCACGCTCTATTGGCTCGACGGCCCGACGGCGGCCGCGACACTATCGGCCGGGAGCGCGTTGGCCCAACCGGTCGATTTCAACGGCGCGATAGAGCTTGTCGCCGCGCGCTGGCTGGCGGAGAGCGCCCGCCCGGGCGAGACGGCCGAACTGCTGACCGTCTGGCGGGTGCTCGACTCGACCCGCGCCGGGCCAGTCGTGCCGCCCAGCTTCACCACCGACGCGGTGATGTTCACCCACGTATTGGACGGTCCCGTCCACGATGGCGCGGGCGGCAACCTGACGCAGAGCGACCGGCTCGACGCGCCGTCGTGGGCGTGGCGAACGGGGGACGTGATCGCCCAGATTCACCCGGTGGTCGTGCCGGAGTCGGCCGCGGCGGGGGAGTATGCGGCCGTGGTGGGTATCTATGATCGGACATCAGAGGTGCGGTTGCCGGTGGTCGGGGGCGGGGATACGGCCGTGGTGCCGCCGTTGGTGGTTGTGCCGTAGAAATAACCGGCAATCGGGTAACTACGCCGAAGGCTCTGCACCAGGAATGTTCAGCCTATACGTTTGATGCGCACTATTCAAGGATATCGGTGATAACTCTCAGATCAACGACCCGGCCAAATCGCTTATCGGCCGTGACCAAGGGAAAGCCATTGACGATGGCCGTAGCGGCGATGATCGCGTCAGGCGTTTTTAGGCCTTCGGTTCGACGGATGTGAATCGCTCGCTCAACAACGTCCGAAGTTAAGTCTGCCCGCAAGCAGCGGGAGAGAAATCCCCGAATAGCTTCGTTATCCTTTTCGGATAAATGGGGAGAGGATAGCAACTCGATTTCGGTGATAACCGAGTAGTAGATTCTCTCGGCAAACAGGACGTGCTCCGCGATTCGAGATCGCCCCTCAAGGAAGTAGATGATCGCGTTGGTGTCGAGCAGGATGTCGTCACCATTCACTGCGTACCTCACGTTGATATTGGAGGGCATCGGAAGGCCACTGGATTCGGCCGCTGTAATCGAGTCGGGACAGACGGTCGTCGTAGAGTCGCACCAACTCGGCCACCATGCGTTCGGAATCGCCGCCGAATCGTTTCTGGAGCAATTCGGTGAGTTTTTCGATTAAAGCGCGGTCGTGGATTTCAAGAGTCAACATCGCGATTGTTCTCCGTTGGTGTCGATAGTATACCGCAAGTCGATCTCAAACAGAAGCCCCGCACAGTCAGACTACAGGATGCAGCCTCTCATTGCACCCTCACTATCGAAGTTTTTATGTTAATTTAAGCTTATCTTCCTTGGAACAGGCCCCCGTCTGCGCTATGATCGCCCTCTGATGTCCCGCAAGAGATCGCCCGAAGAGATGAGCGCCGCCGAGCTGGAGCAACTGCTCTACGCGCGCCGCCGCGCCGAGCGCGAGCAACGGCTGCGACGGGCGCAGGCCGATGGCCGCATCGTCATCCCCGACCGCGAGACCGACGAGAGCGACCCGCCCGACGAAGCGCGGATCGAGGCGTCGCTGGTCGCGCCCCGGCGCTCGTTTTGGGGCTGGCTGGCCGACCGGGGGCTGCTGCTGGTGGAGATCGCCGCCGCGGTGGCGCTGCTGGTCATCATCGGCAGCCTGTGGTCGACCAATCGACAGCTCAACCGGGAGCTGGCCGAGGCCCAAGCGGCACAAGGTCAGGCGCTGGCCCTGCCCACGGCCACGGCCACACCGGCCATCGGCGTTGCCCTGCTGCCGGGCGGCCACCACCCCCCGGTCGACGGTCAGGCCCCCGAACCGGGCGAAGCCGACGGCATCCCCGAACATCTGCTGCCCATCGTCAACGCCTACATCCCGCCGCCCATCCCCACACCCGGCCCCGAGACAGCGCGGCGGCTGGAGATACCGGCCCTCAGCGGCGACTACCCCATCGTCCAGGGCGACGACTGGGAGCAGCTCAAAAAAGGCATCGGCCAGTATGCCGGCAGCGGCCAACCGGGCAAGGCAGGCAATGTCGTGCTGTCGGGCCATAATGACATCTACGGCGAACCGTTCCGCTACCTCGATCGGCTGAAGCCGGGCGACGAGATCATCGTCTCCACGGAGCGACAAACTTACACCTACCTTGTCGAAGAGGTGCGCGTGGTTGAGCCGACGGACGTGTGGGTGATGGGGCCGACGGACTTCGCGCGGGTGACGCTGATCTCCTGCTACCCGTATCGGGTCAACACGCGGCGGATCGTGGTGTTCGGCCGGCTGGCGGACAACGCCACAACCCTGGAGAGCGGCGACGGAACGATTGGGCGCCTCGACTAAACGAACCGGCTATGGCGGCCGCGCTTCTCAGGGGCTATACTTATTCCCGATCGCAATATAGAGGACGAGACATGACTAAAAAGTACAAACCGAAACCCAAATCGGCATCCCGCCCCGCCGCGCAGGTGACGGAAGTCACCGAAGCTGTCGAGGAGACTGCCGCCCCGACCGAGGCGCCGCAGCCCCGTTCCACCCGCGCGCCCAAACTCTCGCGCAGCCAACTGGCGGCCGAACGTATCGAGGATGAATATGCCTACATCACTGACGATCTGCGGCGCGTTTTCATCCTGGCGGGGTTGATCTTCGCCCTGTTGATCGCGCTTAATCTGGTCTTTCAAGCGATGGGTTGACGGCTTTCAGCGGTTTTACGCATACCGATTAAAACTCTGCGGATT
>DAOMSB010000055.1:0-19006 GCA_035446145.1 Promineifilum sp. (SeqCode)
GCCCGAAGCGAAACAGATGATAGCGGCCGGTCAGCGCGAAATAGCCGATGCTGGCGAACGAGAACGCGGCATAGGCGATGGGGATGGCCCCGGCGTTGACCGCGCCGAAGTACATATAGATCAACCCCCAGGTCATCGCGAGCAGGGCGATGACGGTCGATGAGGTGACGAGCAGTTCGGTTTGCAACTGTTCGCGCTGTGCCTGGTCGGTCAGATGGGCCGTCGATTGGACGGCGAGTTGTTGTGTGGTCATGTTGACATCATCCCTTGTCGCCCGATCCTCTGTTCGAGCGGCGCGCCGCCACACATTGTAGCAAAGGAAGGTTCAGGTGCTGCATATCAATTTGGAGCTGCCTGGCCGGCAACCAGGGAAAACCAAAAACGGGCTTTGGGACTGCTCCCAAAACCCGTTTTGGTTGTTATCAGGCCGGATTTCACGAATGAAATCCGGCCTGAGCGGATAAGGTTAGTTGCCGCGACTGTTGACGCGACCGGAGTCGCAGGCCAACGCGGTGCCCGCGAATACGTCGGAGGTCATCTCCGCGCAGTTCGTCCAGGCACCGGCCCGCTTGCCGACAGCCGTGAAGGAGATGGTGTGGGATTCGCCCGGAGTGGGAGGCGTGGTGGATACGAGCACCTCGTAGCCGCCCGACGAAGGCGAGGGAGGGGCGCCGTTGCCGTTGTAGTAGACGGTGCCGCCGCGGCTGCCGAACGAGTTCTCCGCGCCCACGGTCAGATAGCCGCCGTCGCCGCCGGTGATGGCCGACCCGTAGGTGAAGGAGATGTCTTCGTAGGGGGTGACATCACCCGAGACACCGATCCAGACCTGGAAGGTATTCTTCTGGGCCGCGTTGGAGTAGTTCGGCACATTCCTCCATTCGACGACGATCCAGGAACTGCCGCCTCCCGACAATATGCCGGCTCGAATACCGCCGCCGACAGGAGCCGTGGCGACGTTCAGGTCGGTCCAGAACGGAGCCAGGACATTGTTCGGCGCAGTGGCATTGGGCAGGTTGGTGTTGATGTACGTGACATCGGCCGCGGTCCCACCACCGACAATTGCGTAGCCGTTGGATGTGACGCCGATTCTGGTGTAGACCTCACCGCCATAGAGAAACGCCGGAACGTTGAAGTTGCCGATCGTTTCATCCCCAAATCCGGCTACGGCGGCGCCACCGAGCGCGTAATAGCCCGCGGGTGAGGCCAGCGGATCGACGGTCACATTGACATCCGGCGGCTCGGCCCCTTGCAGCACACCGCTCGCCTGCACGCCGTTCTTGCGGCCGATCTGCGTCCCGCCGACAACCGTGCCGGCAGTCAGACGGAGCTGCTTCGGCAGCATATCGATCAGGTTGAACGAGGCGTCATCGAACCCGGTGTTGGTCAGGGTGATGGAGCAGCTGGTGCTTTCCCGGACGCGCAGGACGCTGGGGGTGCATGTCTTGCTCATCTCAACCACGGCCTGGCCGCGGACGATGGTGATGGGGAACGTGAGCGACCCGCCGCGGTTGGAGGTCATCCGCAGCGTCGCGTGCCGAACCTCGCCTTGCGGCACGGTCGGGGCCGATACGGTGATCAGGAACGAGTAGGTGCCGTTGGCCGGAACGTTACCTGAAATGCAGAATTCCCCTCTTGACATGGCGGAATTATCCTTGATAATTTTGATAGCGATCTGTAAAATTGTTTCGCCACAGGCAAGTATCCTCATGGAAGCCTGTTTGGTCATTGTTGATTCGACGACGCGCTGCTGTGCCAACCGGCGCGGACCCTCACATCTCAAGGAGAAAGGAACATGGTGTCAAAGATTGGGCGGATCGTGGTCGTAATCGGATTGATCCTGGTCGGAACGTGGTTGACGATCAGGAGCGCCTCCCCCGCGGCCGAAAGCTCGGCTCGTGTGGCGGCAATTCGGCAAGCCGCACCGGCTTCGCGCATCGGTTCTTCGAGCGCGGGCCAGGTGTCGGATATGGTTGTTGCCGAACCCAGAACAGTCGACCTGCGGAGTATTCCCGCAGGCGTCTATGATCCCGACAACCAGTATGATCGCTGGCAGCGCGGCGAGATCGACCTGTTGGAGAACGAAGGCATTTTGTCCGCGGCCGAAATGGCCAAACTGCGCGCAGACTCGGAACGGCTGCCCGCCTCGGGCAATATCACGCTGGCGGACGGGGCCGACGGCATCGGCTCCAACGCTCCCTCGCCCGCCGGGGCCAGCTTCGACAGCATTGACTACACCGACTGTTGCGGCGGCGGCGGCAATGTCCCGCCCGACCCCGAACTGGCCGTCGGGCCTAATCATGTCATCGCTGTGGTCAACGTGGCCCTGGAGATTTACAACAAGAACGGCAACAGTCTTGTCGGCCCAACGACCTTTGCCAGCTTCTTCAACTCGGACCCCAACTGCACCGGCGTTTTCGACCCCAACGCCCTCTATGATGAAGAGGCCGACCGGTATATGGTTGGCATTGATGCCGATGGCTTCTACTATTGCATCGGAGTCTCCCAGACCGGCGACCCGACCGGAAACTGGAACATCTACTCCTTCCCCACGGCGAGTGGCGCCGACTTCTTCGACTACCCCCACGCCGGGGTAGGCCGCGACGCCATCTATATGGGGGCCAACATTTTCGATACCGGTTTCAAGGAAAGCCGCGTCTGGGCGTTTGACAAGTGGGCCATGTACAGCGGCGCGTCGGCCGCCGGAGTCAGCAAGCCTCTGCCGGCAACGGAAGATACCCCGCAACCCCTGAACCTTCACGGGTGGCAGCAAAACACCTGGCCGACGAGCGGGCCGCATTACTTCTTCACCGAGACCGACTACAACGGCGCGACCTACTCCGTCTGGTCGTGGACCAACCCGTTCGGCGGCACGTCCCCCAGCAAGGTCGGCACGGTCAACCTGACGACCTTCACCGGCGTGTCGGCCGGAATGCCGGTCGCCGTGCCCCAGAATGGCGGCCAGACGATTCAAGGCAACGACTATAGGCCGCAGGATTTCGAATACCGCAACGGCTACGCCTGGGGCATCAGCACCGTCGCCTGTAACCCCGGTGGCGGCACGGTCAACTGTATTCGCTGGGCACAGATCAACCCGGCCACGGCGACCATCGTCGATGCCGGCGTCTATAGCAGCTCCGGGGAATATCGCTTCTTTGGCGACCTGGCTGTGAACCATTGCGGCGATGTGGCTGTGGGCTATACCAAATCGAGCACCAGCATGTGGCCGTCGGTCTTCTACACTGGTCGCAAGGCGGGCGATGCCGCGGGCACGCTGCAGGCCGAGGCGCAGCTGAAGGCGGGCGAACTGGCCTATACCGCCTTTGACAGCGCGCCGCGCCGCTGGGGCGACTACACGGAGATGACCATCGCCCCCGACGGCACGACCTTCTGGTATCTGGGCGAATACAGCAAGAACACCGGGACAAACAACGGCCGATGGGGCACATGGATCGGCTCCTTCACCTACGCCGACTGCACGACCGGTGGCCCCCCGCCGACCGCCACGCCCACGAACACCCCCGGTCCAGACCCGACCGCCACCCCGACATCGACGCCGCCGGCGGCCGGTATGCATATCGGCGACCTGGACGGCAGCTCCGTCTACACCAACAACAACAACCGCTGGAAGGCGTCGGTAACGTTCACCGTCCACAACGGCTCGCATGGTGTCGTCAGCGGAGCCAGGGTGACCGGGAAATGGTCCAACGGCGCGAGTGGCAACGCCAGCTGCACCACCAACGCCGCAGGGCAATGCTCGATCAATAAGCCCAAACTGCTGACGAACGTGTCCAGTGTGACTTTTACTGTGACGAAGGTGACCCGGAGCGGGCAGACCTATAGCGCCGCCTCCAACCACGATCCTGACGGCGACAGCAACGGGACCTACATTGTTGTGCAAAAGCCGTAACAGAAATTCAGGCGACTACTGACTGCGAATGTTCGTAGCCAGACGCTTTAGCGCCGTTCCGGGAACGCAACTAAAGCTGCCGGCTGCGAACCTGGAGCACAATTGATGAAAGAAGCCCGCCAGACTCGTGATATCGAGCCTGGCGGGCTTCTTTATCTTTATTGTTGTGGTGTGGCGGCCAGGTAACTTGCCGGGCCTATGATCTGCTTCCACATTTGGTACAATGTCCGTGCAAGGAGATTTGCGCCGAGGCGCCATGCAGATAGCATGGCGGCCGAAACCGAAAGCACGCCATGGCCCAAAAAATCATTCGCTGCACCGACCGCCATTTCGAGCGCATGCTGGAGTTCGTCGGCGCCCATAACCCGGCGAGCGAGCACCACATCGGCTATTTCGGCGTGACGCCGGCCGATATTCGCCAATCTGTCCTGATGCTCAATCTTCGTTACAATCGGGGCTTCCGCCTGGCGCTGGAGGGCAGCCGGCTCGTCGGCGTCATGGGCATGGACTTTGACAAGGAGATCGGGCGAGCCTGGCTCTATGGCCCCATCGTCGTCGCCGACGGATCGGCTGCCGACTGGACGGCCACGGCCGACGCGCTCTATGCCGGCGTCACGCCGGTTTTGCCGGTGGGCATCCATGAGCACGAGATGTTCGTTGACACGGAGAATGCCCATTGTCGTGCTTTCGCCGCGCGGCATGATTTCCACAATCAGGGCGAGATGGAGATCTATTTCATCACGCCCGACCGATTGGCAGCTTTGCCGGAGGCGACGGCCGAGGAATGGGACGGCCGCTTCGCCGACCGGTTCATCGCGCTCCACGATCAACTTTTCCCGCGCTCCAACTTCACGCTCAACTCTATGCTCAGCGAGCGAGACAAGGGCGCTACATTGCTGTTGCTGACCGACGGCGATGATCTGGCGGGCTACTTCTTCGGCCGCGCCGACGCGGTGTCGGGCGAGGCCTTTGTGGACTTCGTCGGCGTCGATCCGGCCCGCCATGGCCAGGGCCTGGGACGACGGCTCATGCTGGCCGGGCTGGCGCGTCAGCGGGTGACGCCCAATCTCCATCAGGTGAATCTGACCGTGAAGCCCGATAATCTCCCCGCTATGCGCCTGTACGAGTCACTGGGTTTCGTCCGCGAGCGCGGTATGGTGGCATTTCGCAAGAAAGTGGGGCAAGATTGAAGCCGATATCGCTAACATGTGAACAGGGAATGGAAACTCATGATCCCCAAGAAAATTCTCATCCTGACCGCCGACGCCGGATTCGGCCATCGCAGCACGGCCAATGCCTTGTGCCGGGCTTTCGAACTGCGCTACGGCGAGGCGGCCCAGGTGATCATCGTCAATCCGCTGGACGACGTGACGGCCCTCTTTTTTCTACGCAGCGCCGAAAACGACTATGACAAGCTGGCCCGCGAATGGCCGCAGTTCTACAAGCTGGGCTACCGGATGATCGACCTCAGCCTGACGACCAACGTCACTGAAATGGCCTACGTGATGATGATGTATGATCCGATCTCGCGGCTCATGAAGCAGCACGAGCCGGACGTGGTGGTCATCACCTTCCCGACGTATCAATATCCCGTGGCCGCCTATCGGCGCATCACCGGCGCGCGCGTGCCCATCGTCACCGTCGTGACCGATCTCGTATCCTTGCAAAAGATGTGGTTCAGCCAGTCGGTGGATATGTGCCTCGTCCCCACGAGGGAAGCGGCCGCGGCGGCCACAGAGCGAAACATGGACCCCGAAAGCATCCACATCACCGGTTTGCCGGTCAACCCCGCGCTGGCGGCCGTTCCCGCGTCGAAGACGGAAGCTCGCCGCGCGCTCAACTGGCCGGAGGACAAGTTCACCGTGTTGGCCGTGGGCAGCAAGCGCGTCGAAGCTCTGGAGACGTTCGCCAACGTCCTTAACCATTCCGGCCACGATTTGCATTTCGTGGGCGTGGCCGGCGGCAATGACCAGCTCTACACGGCGCTCCGGGACGCTGAATGGCATATCCCGGCGACTATCTACGACTACATCACCAATATGCCCGATCTGATGCATGCTGCCGACTGCATCGTCTCCAAGGCCGGCGGGCTGATCGTCACCGAGTCGCTGGCGTGCGGGCTGCCCATGCTCATTACCCAGGTCATCCCCGGCCAGGAGACCGGCAACGCCAAATATATGGTCGACGGTGGCGCGGGCGATCTGACGATGGAGCCGCTCCAGTTTCTGGAGACGATGACTCACTGGCTGGCCGATGATCGGCGGCTGTATAAGGAGCGCGCGGCCAATGCCCGTCGTCTGGGGCGGCCGGGCGCGGCCTTCGCTGCCGCAGACCTTATTTGGGATTTGACCAAGGCCGGCGCGGCCAGGCACCGCAGTCGCCTGCCCGTCTCCCGCGAAAAGCTCAGGGAGCTATTACGACAATTCAGCGGCACGGAGAAGCCGGTGCCCTCGTGATTGATGGCGAGTTAGCGGCCGGGAGGGAACATCGGCCGAGGATTGTTCGTCCCATCTACAGGAGTTCACCCGTGAACTCCGTGGAGGTTTGAAGATGCGCAAGTTGGTGACTTTGTGGTTGGTGACGCTGCTGCTATTGGCGGCTTGCAGTGCCGGCGGAGCCAATAATGAGGGACAGGCGACCGGGACGCACGATGACGTGGCGGCTATCACCCTGATCACCCCCGAATCGGGCGGGGGCTATCCCGCGCCTGCCAATCCCTATCCTGTTTCGCCGGTCGAGGCCCTTTTGCCCACGGATTATCCTGGAATGGCTATCAGCACCATGCCGCCGACCGACCTGACGCCCGACGCGGGCGCCAATTCAGCGGCGACATCGCCCCCGACCGATCGGCCGCTCGCCACGCCGTATCCCGTGCCGGACCGGGTGTTGGCCACACTCGTCCGCGAACTGTCGGCGCTGGCCGACGTGCCGATCGATGAGATCGATGTTGCCGCGGCCGAACCGGTGGTGTGGCCCAATGCCGGCCTCGGTTGCCCCGCCGAAGGGATGGCCTATGCCGAAGTTCAGGTTGAGGGGATGCTGATCGTGCTGGCCGCGGGCGGGCGCGATTATACGTTCCACACCGACGGCGCGCAGCGCTATGTCCTTTGCCGGGATGGGCGGCCAATATCCGAGGGCAACATCAAGGATCGCGGCTGAAGTCGCTTGCTACGAGCCGTTGGATAGCGCCGCCCGGAACGCGGCGATGTTCCCAGCCACTGTTTGGGAACCGCCAAAGATCGCGCTGCCGGCCACCAGCGCCGACGCGCCCGCAGCGACGATCTCCGCGGCGTTGTCGGGCTTGATGCCCCCGTCCACTTCCAGCTCGGCCGTAGAGCCGATGAAGTCCAGTATCGCCCGCAGCCGCCGAATTTTATCGGTGCTGGTGGGGATGTAGGATTGGCCGCCGAACCCCGGATTGACCGACATGATCAGCACCAGATCGACGTAGGGCAATATCTCTTCGAGGGCGACCAGCGGCGTTGCCGGGTTGAGCGTGACGCCGGGGCGTGCGCCCACCTCGCGGATCGCCTCGACGGTGCGGTGCAGGTGGGGGCAGGTCTCGACGTGGACAGTGAGGATATCCGCCCCGGCGCGCGCAAAATCGGCCAGATAGCGTTCCGGCTTCTCGATCATCAGGTGGACATCGACCGTCGCCCCGTAGCGCCGGGCGATGGGAGCCACGGCGCGCACGATCGGCGGGCCGATGGTGATGTTGGGCACGAAATGGCCGTCCATCACATCCACGTGAATATAGTCGGCCCCCGCCGCCAGCGCTTCCTCCACCTGCTCGCCGAGGCGGCTGAAATCGGCCGACAGGATCGATGGAGCCAGCCGAATCGGCCTCATGAATGGTACTCCACGTTGCTGTAGCTCATCAGCTTGTCCCAGCGGTGGTGGGCCTCGATGGTGCGCCACGTGCCGGAGCGGGATCGCGTCACCAGCGAATGGGTGACGGCGCCGGTGGCCGTGTAGCGCACGCCGCGCAGGAAGTCCCCCTGGGTGATGCCTGTGGCGGCAAAGAAATGATCGTCGCCGGAAGCCAGGTCGGTCAGCAGGAGCTTGCGTTGAATGTCGAAGCCCGCCGCCTCGACCCGCTCCCGTTCATAGTCGGACTGGGGCAATAGCCGTCCCTGAATCTCCCCGCCCAGGCCGCGCATGGCGCAGGCGGTGATCACCCCTTCGGGCGTGCCGCCGCTGCCGATGACGATGTCGATCCCGGTGTCGGGCAGGGCGGTCATCAGCGCGGGGGCCACGTCGCCGTCGCTGATGAGGCGCACGCGAGCGCCCGCGGCGCGCACGGCGTCGATATAATGCCGGTTGCGCGGCCGATCGAGGATGACCGCCGTCACTTCCTTAAGCTCCAGTCCCTTGGCTCTGGCTACGGCCGCCAGATTCTCGGCCACTGGAGCATCGATATCGACCTTACCCGCCGCCTCAGGGCCAACGACCAGCTTGTCCATGTAGAAGGCCGGGCCGGGATTGAACAGCGTGCCTCGCGCGGCGATGGCGACGACGGAGATGGAGTTGGGCAGCCCCTTGGCCAGCAGGTTCGTCCCTTCGACCGGATCCACGGCGACATCGACCTGCGGGCCGCGGCCGTTGCCGACGATTTCACCGTTGTAGAGCATGGGCGCTTCGTCTTTCTCGCCCTCGCCGATGATGACGATGCCGTCCATGCGTACCGACCCCAGCAGGAGCCGCAGCGCGTCGACGGCCGCGCCGTCTCCCTCTTCCTTCTGCCCGCGGCCAACCCATCGCGCGGCGGCGAGCGCGGCGGCTTCGGTCGCCCGCACCAGTTCCAGCGCCAGATTCCGATCGGGAGCTTCCGACATTGACATGTTCTGCCTCCTGGAGAATGTTATTGGGTGCGGGGAGTATACCCGGTTATGAATGTGTGGCCTATTTATTGAGGTCTAAAACATCCCCCGCCGCATCACGCATGAACCAGCGCCGTCCGCGCTCGTTCTCGCCCCTGCGGCGTCAATGACAGGTCGCCGTCGTGGCGCAGCACCAGACCGGCGCGCTCGGCCAGATCCACCACCGCTACGGCGAAGTTCGGCTCCCAGCGCATATGATAATGCAGGTGATCGACCCGGCACTCGCTCTCCATCTGCGGCGTGGCCTCGTGGTTCAGCAGGTGGATGGCCAATGCCGTCTGGGCGAACTCCCAACGCTGACGGCCGCGCCGCGCCGCCTGTGCCACCAGCCCGCGCTCCGGGGCGAGCAGGAACACGCCCAGAAACAGCATGCCCAGCATTGTGGCGATGGAACCGGCAATGTTGGCGTCGAGGAACCAGGCCATCCAGAAACCGGCGAGGGCCCCGGCCGCGGCCAGCGCGGCGCTGTAGAGCAGCATCCGGCTGAGCCGGTTGGTCAGCAGATAGGCGGCCGCGGGCGGGGTAATCATCAGGGCCACCACCAGAACCGACCCCACCGCGTCGAAGGCGGCCACAGCCGTGACTGACACCATGAGCATCAGCCCGTAGTGGATCAGGGTGGGGGAGAAGCCCAGGGCGACCGCCAGCCCGGCGTCGAACGTCGTCAGTTTCAGTTCCTTGTAGAACAGAGCGATGAGGGTCGTGTTGGCGAGGAGCGTGACGCCCATGACCACCATGCTGCGCGGCAAGTCGTAGCCCAGGAAATAGATGCGGTCGAACGGCGCGAACGCCAGTTCGCCCAGCAGCACCGCGTCGACGTCGAGATGGACGCCGCGGGCGAAGCGGGAGATCAGGATGACGGCGATGCTGAACAGGGCGGGGAACACCAGCCCGATGGCCGCGTCCTGCCGCACCAGGCGCGTGCGCATCAGCAGCTCGGTCAGGCTGACGGTGACCACGCCCATGGCGGCGGCCGCCAGAATCAGGAAGGGCGACTCCAGGCTGCCGAGCAGGAAGTAGCCCAGGACGATGCCTAGCAGCACGGTGTGGCTGATGGCGTCGCTCATCATGGCCATCCGGCGCAAAACGAGGAACGTTCCCGGCAGGGCGCAGGCGATGGCGACGATGACGGCGATGATTTGGATTTCAGTCGATGCACTCATAATTTATGTTGCGTGGCCACGGTTAGTAGTTTATTTCGTGTAGCCATTAGTCAATATCATCCAAACAATCCAACCAAAAGGGTGGAGCTATGAATCGCTCCGGCCAGTGGTGCGCAGCTCGCGCGCGCGGCCGACGCCTTTGTCTGTCAGCGCCCACTCGTCGGGGGAAGTCCGATGCACCAGCCCGTCCACTTCCAATGCCCGCAAACTGTTGCGGACGCCGCCCTGATAACGGCTCATGGCCCGCAGCACCTCCACATTGTGGGCATAGCGCGGGTCGGCGTGCTGCACAACCCCCAGATCATAGAGCCAGGCCAGAACGGCATCGGTGCGCAGCCGGCGACGATTGCGCTGCTGCTGCAGCCAGGTCCAGACCAGCCCGCGCCCGGCCCCGAACAGCAGCGACAGCAGGACGATCACCGAGATGGCCAGCACCACCACCGGCCCGGTGGACAGCCCCGTGCCGAGGCTGCTGATGAACGCGCCGGCCACCCCGGCAATCGCTCCGAAGAACGAGGCGACGACCATCATCACGCTCAGGCGATCGGTCCATTGACGCGCGGCGGCCGCCGGGGCGACGACGAGCGCGCTCATCAGCACCACGCCCACGGCCTGCAAGCCGATGACGATGCCGATGACCAGCAGCGTCGTGAGGAGCAAGTCGAGGGCGGTCATTGGATAGCCCAGGCTTGAGCCGTAGTCGCGGTCGAAGCTGAGCAGCTTGAACTCCTTCCAGAACAGGATGAGCAGCGCCAGCGCCCCGCCGCCGAAGATGGCCATCGTCACGACGTCGCCGACCAGCAGCGTGGCCGCCTGGCCAAACAGGAACTTGTTGAGACCCGCCTGTGCCGCCGTCGGATTGCGCTGCAGGAATGTGAGCAGCACCAGGCCGAAGCCGAAGAAAACCGACAGAATGATGCCCAGCCCGGCGTCTTCCTTGATGCGGCTGAAGCGAATGATCGACAGCAGCAGGAAGGTGCCCAGCACCCCGGCCACGGCCGCGCCCAGCACCAGCACCACCGGCGCCTTGCTGCCGGTCAGCATGAAGGCCAGCAGCACGCCCGGCAGCGCAGCATGTGACATGGCGTCGCCCAGCAGGCTCTGGCGGCGCAGCAGGGCGAACGTGCCCAGCGCCCCGGCGACGATGCCCAGCACGGCCGCGCCCATCGCCACCGTGCGCACGGTGTAGTCGAACAGCAGGGTGTTGATTAGCTCGCCCATTCCAGCGCCTCTCCAGCGGGTTTGGGCGCGGCGGGGTCGCCGTGGACGGTAGAGTCACCGTGGCCGTTGCCGGTCAGGAAACCGACCCGTCCGCCGTAGGTTCGCCGCAGGTTCTCGTCGGTGAACACCGTCTCTACCGGTCCGGCGGCGATGCGGCTCACGTTGATCAGAAACGCCCAATCGAAATATTCCGGCACGGTCTGCAAGTCATGATGGACGACCAGCACCGATTTGCCTGCCGCGCGCAGCTCCTTCAGCAGGGCGACGATGGCCCGCTCGGTGGTGGCGTCCACACCCTGAAACGGCTCGTCCATGAAGTAGATCTGCGCGTCCTGAACCAGCGCGCGGGCCAGAAAGGTACGCTGCTGCTGGCCACCCGAAAGCTGGCTGATTTGCCGCCCGGCGAAATCGACCATGCCGACCTTGGCCAGGGCTTCCAGCGCCAGTTCGCGGTCCTCGCGACGCGGCCGTTTGAACCAGCCCAGCTCCCCGTAGCGGCCCATCATCACCACGTCGAGCACGCTGGTGGGGAAGTCCCAGTCCACGCTGCCGCGCTGCGGCACATAGCCGACCAGCCGCCGCTGCTCGGCGTAGGGCTTGCCATAGATGAGCGTCTGCCCGGCGACGGGCTTGATCAGCCCCAGGATCGCCTTGATCAGCGTCGTCTTGCCCGCGCCGTTGGGGCCGACGATGGCCATGAGGATGCCCGGCGGCACGTGGAGATCGATGTCCCACAGGACGGGCTTTTCCTGATAGGCGACCGTCAGATCGGTCACCTCAATCGCATATTTTGTATCAGTCATAATTGCCTCAAATGAAGATATTCATTCGCTTTTGTTCGTAGTAGGCGCTTCAGCGCCGCTCTTCGTTCGTAGTCAGGCGCTTCAGCGCCGCTCTTCGTTCGTAGTCAGGCGCTTTTGGATATTTATCAATTAATGCGGTGTAGCCCGGTTGATTGATCCTCCGGGTGTGGCGCAATCTGACAGATTACGCTACAACGCTATACCGCATTAATTTGTTAACATGCAACAGCGCCGCTCTTCGTTCGTAGTCAGGCGCTTCAGCGCCGCTCTGGGGGAACGCAGCTAAAGCTGCTTACTACGAACAAAGAAGCCTTGCGTTAGGATGTATTATTGCCGGAGCGCCGACACGATGGTATCGATGTTGTAGCGCACCATGCCGATGTAGGTACCTTCGGGTGTGCCGTTGTCGCCCATAGCGTCGGAAAAGAGCTTGCCGCCGATGGCCACGTCGAAGCCGCGATTGCGCACGGCCGCCTGCACCGCCTCGATGTTGCGCACCGGCACCGACGACTCGACGAAGATGGCCGGGATGCGCCGCTCGGTGATAGTGTCGGCCAGGCGCTGCACGTCGGCCGTGCCCGCTTCCGACGCGGTGGAGATACCCTGCAAGCCCAGCACCTCGAAGCCATAGGCGCGGCCGAAGTAGTTGAAGGCGTCGTGGGCGGTCACCAGCACGCGCTGCTCGGCAGGCACGGTGGCGGCCTGATCGCGCACGTAGGCGTCGAGTGCTTCCAGCTCGGCCAGATAGGCGGCGGCGTTGGCGTCGTAGTCGGCGGCATTGGCCGGGTCAAACGCCTTGTAGGTGTCGCGCACCTGCTCGGTGGCCTGCATCCACAGCCCCACGTCAAACCAGATGTGAGGGTCGAACTCGTCGGCGTATTTGGCCGAGGGCAGCAGTTCGGCGTGGTTGATATTGGCCGACACGGCGGCCACCGTCTGCCGCTCGCTCATCTGGTGCAGGATGTCGTCCATCTGCGCCTCCAGAAAGAGGCCGCTGTAGAAGACGATGTCGGCCCCGCGCAGTTTGTCGACGTCGCGGGCGCCGGCCGAATAGAGATGGGGGTCGGTGCCCGCGCCCATCAGGCTGGTCACATGGACATGCTCGCCGCCAACGTTTTTGGCGATGTCGCCCACCTGACCGGTGGTCGTCACCACACGGATGCGGCCGTCGTCGGGCTGGCCGGCGGCCGCGTTGTGGCCGCAGGCCGCCAGCAGCAGGATCGCCGCCAGGAGAAACAATTTAGATGAACCATTCATAATAACCATCACTAATTTAGATACGTCTAAATTATATAGGATAGTTGGATGGTGTCAATGTGAAATGGTGGGGTGGGGGCGCGGCTCCGTTGCCATCTACCCGATATGCGCTACCATGGTACATCTTTTTTTGGGGAGACAAGTCATGGATGCGCTTATTCTGGCCATAGATCTGGGGACATCCGGCCCAAAAGTCGGTTTGATCACGCCGCAGGGGGTCGTCGTCGATTGCGAGATCGAGGCGACGAAGCTCAACATATTGCCCGGCGGCGGGGCGGAACAGGACCCCGGCGACTGGTGGGCGGCGATCAAAACGGCCATGGCGCGCTTGCTGGGCAACAATCCCGACGCCGTCGGGAAGATCAAGGCCATCGGCGTCACCAGCCAGTGGTCGGGCACGGTTGCCGTCGACCGCGACGGCCGCCATCTGATGAACGCCATCATCTGGATGGACTCGCGCGGCGCGCCCTATGCCCAACAGGTCACCGGCGGCTTCCCCAAGGTCGAGGGCTATGGCCTCTCGCGGCTGCTCACCTGGGTGCGCCTCACCGGCGGCATTCCGACCCAATCGGGCAAGGACCCCATCGCCCACATCCTCTACATCAAACACCGGCTGCCCGACGTCTATCGCCACACGCACCAGTTCCTGGAGCCGAAGGACTACCTGAACCTGCGGCTGACCGGCCAATATGCCTCGTCGTATGAGACGATCACCCTCCATTGGGTGACCGACAACCGCGACATCAACGCGATTCGCTACGACGAGAAGCTGTTGAGCTGGTCGACCATCGACAGGGAGAAGCTGCCGCCGCTCAAGCGCGCCGTCGATGTCCTCGGCCCAATCCGGCCGGAGGTGGCCCGCGAGCTGGGGCTGCCGGAGGACATCCCCGTCATCATGGGCACGCCCGACATCCATTCGGCGGCCATCGGCTCCGGCGCGGTAGCCGATTTTGAGCCGCATCTCTACATCGGCACATCCTCCTGGCTCACCTGCCACGTGCCCTACAAGAAGACCGACCTGTTCCACAACATGGCCTCGCTGCCGTCGGCCGTTCCGGGGCGCTATTTCCTCATCAACGAGCAGGAGACGGCCGGGGCATGCCTGGCCTTCCTGCGCGACAATATCCTCTACGCCGACGACGAGTTGAGGCGCGACACGCGGGTGGAAAACGTCTATCCGATCTTCGACCGCATGGTGGAGGCCACGCCGCCCGGCGACGACAAGGTCATCTTTACCCCCTGGCTCCACGGCGAGCGGACACCGGTCGACGACCGGCATGTGCGCGGCGGTTTCCATAACCTGTCGCTGCGCACCACGCGCGCCCACATGATCCGTTCGGTGTTCGAGGGGGTGGCCTTCAACTCGCGCTGGCTGCTGCAATACGTGGAGAAGTTCACCGGGCGGCGCATGGAGCGCATTCGCATCATCGGCGGCGGTGCCAATTCCAATGTCTGGTGCCAAATTATCGCCGGCGTGATGAACCGGACGATCGTCCAGATGCGCGAGCCGATACAGGCCAACCTGCGTGGGGTGGGGCTGCTGGCGGCCGTGGCCACAGGCCATACCACCTTCGCCCAAATCAACAACGACGTGCCCGTGGCGGCCGAATTTACGCCCGATCCGGCCAATCGCGCCATCTACGACGAGCTGTACGCCGCCTATAGCGAAATCTACAAGCAGAACAAGCGAATCTTTGCCAAACTAAACCAGAGTTGACGATGTCTCTAAAAACCCAATTCAAACGAATTCAGACGCGGCTCATGCCGTCGGTCGAGAAAAGCCTGCGCGCCATTCCGGCGGTCAATCGGCGCATCGAGTCCCAGTTCGACGAGCTAATGCCCGAACTGGAGAAATCGCTTAAACCGTATCGCGACGAGCTGCCGGGGCGCGCGCAGTTGCCGGAGACGGGTATTGAGCGCGCGGCCGTCCTGCGGGAGATCGAGGCGCTGCGCGAGCGAGAGGCGGCGCGCTGGGTCGACGGCTTCGTGTCCGGCGCGGTCTACCATGGCGACGAGGGCCATATCGAGTTCCTGAACAGCATCTACGCCCTCACATCGCAAGCCAATCCGCTCCACGCCGACGTCTGGCCGAGCATCGCCAAGTATGAGGCCGAGATTGTGGCCATGACGGCCGACATGCTGGGCGCGGGTTCAGTTGAGTCCGATCGCGCCGGAGATCAAATCTGCGGCACGGTGACGAGCGGTGGCACGGAGAGCATCCTGCTGGCCATGAAGACCTACCGCGACCGCGCGCGCGAGACGAAGGGCATCACCCGGCCGGAGATGGTCGTGCCGGTGACGGCCCACGCGGCGTTCGACAAGGCGGCCCAATATTTCAACATCGAGATGGTGCGCGTGCCGGTCGATGACCAATACCGGGCCGACTGGCGGGCGGCGCGCGACGCGATCACCAAAAATACCATTGTGGTTGTCGGCTCGGCTCCGTCGTTTCCCCATGGCGTCATCGACCCCATCGCCGAGATGTCGGCCGTGGCGCTGGAGCACGGCATCGGCTTCCACACCGACGGCTGCCTGGGCGGGTTCCTGCTGCCCTGGGCGGCTGATCTGGGCTACCCGGTGCCGCCGTTCGATTTCCGGCTGCCGGGCGTCACCTCAATGTCGGCCGACACCCACAAGTACGGTTACGCCGCCAAGGGCACGTCAGTTGTCCTCTATCGCGGGGCCGACCTGCGCCATTACCAATATTTCACCATCACCGACTGGCCGGGCGGCCTGTATTTCTCGCCGACCTTCGCCGGCAGCCGGCCGGGCGCGCTCAGCGCCGCGTGCTGGGGGGCGATGGTGTCGCTGGGGCGCGACGGCTACCGCGACGCCGCGCGGCGCATCCTGGAGACGGCCGCGCAAATCCGCGCGGGCATCGAAGCCATCCCCGGGCTGCGTCTGCTGGGCCATTCATACTTCGTCCACGCTTTCACATCCGACGAGTTCGACATCTACCGCGTGCTGGATCAGATGTCGGCGCGGCACTGGAGCCTCAACGGGCTGCATCATCCATCGTGTGTCCACGTGTGCGTCACGCTGCGCCACACGCAGCCGGGCGTGGCCGAGCGATTCCTGGCTGATCTGGCGGCGTCGGTCGATTATGTGCGCGCCAATCCGGCCGACGGCGGCGGCATGGCGCCGGTCTACGGCATGGCGGCGACATTGCCGCTGCGCGGCGTGGTCAGCGATATTCTGAAGCGGTATATTGACGTTTTGTATAAAGTGTAACTAATAAACCTTAGTTTAACTATAAGGAATTGAGGGTGGGGTTGCTGCTCGACATCGACCACCACTGCCCTTCTCAAAAACTTGCAGGACGGCGTGCAGAAATTACTGTTTCTATGTGCCAATTTTATGGCACAGTGTCCTGGTTGGAGGGATTGACTGAAGAGGCGCTGAAGTAAGCGACTTAAAATCTATCCATCATTCAACCCTCTCCCACATCTCCTCACTCAACTCGACCAAAAACGGCGACGGCAAAGGACGATCATACGTCACCAGCAGCAGCCGCATGGCTCGCGTACAACCGACGTAGAATAGCCGCCGCTGGCTCGCCTCGTAGGCGGCGATCTCGTCCGGGTCGGTAGCATCCGTGGGGCGCGGCAGCCGCCCGGCTTCCACGTGGGCCACGATGACGATGGGGAACTCAAGCCCCTTGGCCGCGTGGAGCGTCGTCACCTTGACGCCCGGCTCATCCAGATCAAACGCCTGGCTGTTCATAAATTTGGCCGGCAGGCCATGGTCGCACAAGGCGTCGGCCAATAGTGTGCCTACCTCGCTGGACGGTACGAGAACGGCCGCCGCCGCCGCCGGCAGTCGCAGGCGGCGCGCCGCGTCAACGATCCAGTGGGCGATGTAGCGCCATTGCTCAGTCGAGCCGCTCGCCGCATAAAGCGTGGGCCGCGGCCCGGTGTGGATGTACTCCTGCTCGGCCGCTTCGCCGTCTGTGCCGGCAATATCGGCGACGATTTCGGCCGCGGCGGTGGCGATGGGTCGGGATGTGCGGTAGTTGCGGCGCAGCGTCCGCGCACGGCCGGCCACGCGCAGGGAGTCGTGGACGCTGCTCCAGCGGAAGCCGCGATTGTAGATCGACTGGTTGGCGTCGGCTGTCAGGAACACGCCGCCCGGTTCGCGACATAACTCTACGGCCAACGCCAGCGCCGCCGGCGGCAAGTCTTGCGCCTCATCGACGATGACGTAGTCCCAGCGGCGGCTGAATTCCCCGGCCCGCACCCGGTCGAGGGCGAGCAAGGTCAGTTGCCCCCAGGTGATCAGGTTCTGCCCGGCCAGGTGATCGCGAAAGGCCTCATAGAGCCGCCAGACGGCCGCGCGCCGTTCGCGGGTGAAGGATATGCCCCGCCCGGAGCGGTCGGCGCGGAAGTAGTCTTCGGCCGTGCGGCAATTCTGGCCCTCGATGACCCAATTAAACTCCTCTTCCAGGTAGTCGTCGCGTAACTCCTTGAGCCGGCTGTGGACGTCGATCAGGTCAGCCTGGCCGAAGGTGCGCGGTGTCAGGGTGGCCCGGGCAGCATGAAGCGCTTCGGCCGTTTGATAGTTGTTGGCCATGTTATAGTTCAGGCCGCTGCCTTTCAGGATCATCGTCGCCGTGGCGTGGTGGGTGCTGATGCGGAACTCGTTGGGCAACTCACCTTTTTTGGTCAGCTGGACGCTTTTGCCCAGCAGTTGGCGCAGCAATGACTTGCTGGCGTTGATGAGGGCTTTGGTATAGGTCGTGAAGAGCACCGACGGCAGATGGCCGGTTGTGTCGAGGTGGTGTCTAACGACCGCGCGAACGCGATAGAGGGCCACGGTCGACTTGCCGGAGCCGGGGCCACCCTTCACCAGCGTCGGCCCTTGCAGCGCCCATTGGGTCAGCGGTTGCTGGCGGTCGTCGAGTCGCAGCAGGAAATGGGCCAGGTCGCCTTCGGCGAAGCGAGCCAGGTCTTCGGGGTCGAAAAGCATCAGGTCGGGCTGCGCAGCCAGTTCATCAACATCGACCTCATAAAGGCCTTTCATCACCCGCTCAATGGCTGCGGGGGGAATGCGATCGCCCGCCCCCAGCAGATCGTCCGCGGTGCGGCAGGCGACGAGAGCGGCGTGATGGGCCGGATCGATGCGCCAGCGGCTGAGAAGTTCGGCCGTCAATGCGCGGGGCAGCTTTTCCTCTTCGGTTGTTTTCTTCGTAACTGTAGGCCACTCCGGCCGGTTGGGCCGCCCCATGCCATCGATCAGCTCAGGGCCGAAGTCAACGGCCGCATCGGGCGCGTCCCAGCCGTCATAGTTGAACCGCTGATAGATAGCGCCACGCGGGCCAACACGCAGCAGGTTCGCCATGTGGGCCGCCTGATCGGCGGCGTAGATCAACCGGAAATCACCGATACGGTAGCGATAGACGTTGGTATAGCCCTGAAGCTTTTTGATCGTGTCACCGCGCGGGGTGATTGGATCGGCCGTCATGTCGGCGATGGCGCTGCCGACGCTCTTTTGCAAGTCTTTGGGCAGTTCGATGAAGTCATCGAGAAAGGAAGGTTTTTGGGTGATGGTCCAATTCATAATCTATCAATCAGCGGTCAGTCCATGCCGAAGTTGGTGAACAATATCAGGTTGGTGGTCGCCGAACATGGGCGATGGGGACAGGTGCTCGCAACCGTCATTAGTTTATGACGGCACGCTTACGATGCAAATGACGGCACTCCATAACACCCCCCTACTCCCCTCTCTCCCCATAATACTGATAATAATCCACCCGAATATTGCCGTTGAACAGCTTGC
>DAOMSB010000056.1:0-18906 GCA_035446145.1 Promineifilum sp. (SeqCode)
GTCGATGCGTTCGGCCAGCCGCCGCAGGAAGAGCAGGTTCTCCACGCCGTTGACCGCTTCCTCAATTCGGTAGGCGGGGTGGAGGTGGGCACGCAGACGGGTGTTGGTCACGATATGGCCGCCCGGAGCCAGCCCGCTTTCCGCACCGGCCTTGGCCTCCAGCACGATCTGGCGAAAGCGCTCGCGGTTGTCCAGCTGGGCAGTTAGCAACACATCGCGCAGGATGTCGAGCATCTCGGGGGCCTGTTCCGGCGTCGATTTCCCGCGCAACATGAGATAGGCGGCCGTTGGTTGGTCGCCGACGGCCGAAGCGACGACCGGGGTGATGAGCGTGTCGGAGCCAATGCCGCCAGTCGTGCGGCCAATGCGCTGGGATAATTTGACATAATCCTCTTTATCGGTACCCATCTCCAGCAACGCTTGCCCGAATACACCGGCATAGGGCAGCAACGAAGCGGGCAGCGACCGCAGGTCCAGCCCCAGATCGAGGTAGACGATGCCGTTGGTGAACAGATCGTGGTAGAGGACCTTTGGTTGATCCTTAGAAACCGGGTTTCTCGGAAGAAACCCGGTTTCTAAATTCATCACTTTTATCGGTATCGCCTTATGCGCCTTGTCCAAATCCTCCCGCCCCAGGCTCGGCAGCATGGCCAGCACTTCCGACGAGTCAGGCGTCTCCTGGGCTTCTTTCAACGCGCGGGCGGCCTCGATGACCGCAAGCGCTTCGTCGTCGCTCATCGCCGCACGTGTTCGGTCCAATCGTTCACGTTCGGCCGTTTCCAGCCGCTGATTCAACTGCGGATCAGGTTCCAGGATGACCGTCACCCGATGGGGGTTGTCGAGGAGGTAGCCACGAATGAGGGCTTGCAGGTAGCCGGGTTCGGCCGCCAATCGCTCCTTCACCGCCGCCAGCGGGGCCTCGAAGGCCAGCGGGGCCAGCGGGTCACGGTCGTGGAGCCACGTGCTTAGCGAGCGAATGAACAGGGCCAGGCCGCGCGGGAAGCGGCCGGTGTTGTTCTCGCGCAGGGCGAACTCGATAGTGTTGACCGAGGCGGCGATCATGTCGGGATCAAAGCCGTCGCGAGCCAGCGCCGCCAGCGTGTCGAGGATGAGCGGCTCCACGCGCTCGACGTCGACCGGATCGACCCCCTTGAGGCCGGCCGAGAAGGTCATCTGTCGCGTATCATCTGAAAGCCCGCCGATGACGTCCTCGCCCAGACCGGAGTCAATGAGCGCCTTGCGCAGCGGAGAGGCGGGCGTGTGCAAGAGAGCGTAGGTCACGATCTCCAGCGCCATGACCAGCACCGTATCCTCATACTCCGGCAGCAGCCAGTTGATCTCGACGAACGAGCGAGGCTGGTCGCCTTCTTCCTCTGATTCAGCATCGTCATCGACGCCGTAGGGGAAGCGCGCCACGCGCGGCGCGGCGAATGGGGCCTGCAAACCGATGGCGCTGTCAACCGCGATCGGCTCGAATCCGGCCAGATAGTCGTCCATTCGGCGCAGCCGTTCTTCGGGATCGTCGTCGCCATAGAAGAAGATGAGCGCGTTCGACGGATGGTAGTAGGTTTCGTGAAAACGCTTGAACTGCTCGTAGGTCAGGTCGGGGATGACGGCCGGGTCGCCGCCTGAGTCGACGCCGTAGGTGACGTCGGGGAAGACGGACTGCTGGCTGTAGCGACCGAGCAGGTTATCGGGCGACGAATAGGCGCCCTTCATTTCGTTGAAGACGACGCCCTTGAAGGTCAGGGGCGAATCGGTCGCTTCCAGCTCGTAATGCCATCCTTCCTGAGCCAGCTTCTCCGGCGACAACAACGGATGGAAGACGGCATCGACGTAGACGTCGAGCAGATTATAAAAGTCCTGCAGATTGGTGCTGGCCGCCGGATAGATCGTCTTGTCGGGGAAGGTCATGGCGTTGATGAACGTCGCCAGCGAGCTTTTCACCAGTTCGAAGAACGGGTCCTTCAGCGGGTACTTCTGCGAACCGGCCAGGACGACGTGTTCCAGAATATGCGGCAAGCCGGTGGAGTCGGCGGGCGGCGTGCGAAAGCTGATGCCGAACACCTTGTTCTCGTCGTCGTTCTCCAGCGAGAGGAGCTGCGCGCCGGTTCGGGCGTGTCGCCATAGCCGCGCCTGGGTATTCAGCTCAGGGATGGCTTCCTCGCGAATCAATTCAAAGCCGTGGGTGATTGTCATATATCAGTTATGCTCCGGATAGTATTCTTTACTGCAATTGTGATTAAGGCTCGTGACATGCAATCATTCATTGCAGCCGAATAGCGATGTTTTTGATCTGGGTATAGCCCTGGAGCGTCGCCAAACCTTTCTCGCGGCCGAAACCGCTCTGTCCTGTGCCGCCGAAGGGCGTCTCCTCGCCCCCGGCATAGTACTCGTTGATATAGATCTGCCCGGCTCTGATGGCTCCGGCCAGACGTAGGGCGCGGTTGATGTCGTTGGTGAAAATACCGGCCACCAGCCCATAGGGCGTGCCGTTGGCGATGGCCAGCGCCTCTTCCTCATCACGAAAGGTGAGCGCGGCCAGCACCGGCCCGAATATCTCTTCCTGGGCGATGCGCATGTCGCCGGTCACTTCATCGAAGATAGTCGGCGCGACGAAGTAGCCGCGCTCCAAATCGGCGGGACGGCCGCCGCCGGTCAGCACGCGCGCGCCCTCACGCCGTCCGATTTCGATATAGCCGTTCACCCGCTCGTAATGCTCGGCCGACACCAGCGGCCCCATATCCGGCCGCGCCATGCCCGGCCCGACACGCACTTGCCGCGAGCGCGCGATCACCCGCTCCAGCAGCGGCTCACGGATGCGTTCCTCGACCAGCAGGCGCGATCCGGCGGAACAGATCTGCCCGGCATTGCTGTAGATGCCCTTGACGACCTCGGCCGCGGCCAGATCCAGGTCGGCGTCGGCGAAGATGATATGGGGCGATTTGCCGCCCAGCTCCAGGACGACCGGCTTGATATGCTCGGCCGCGGCCTGCATGATCCGTCGCCCCGTGGCCACCGAACCGGTGAAGGTGATCCCGTCGATGTCGGGATGGGACGCCAGCGCCGCGCCGGCCTCGCCGCCGTAGCCGGTGACGACGTTGTAGACGCCGGGCGGGAAGCCCAGTTCGATGAACAGATCGCTCAATTTGAGAGCGGTCAACGACGTCTGCTCGGCTGGTTTGACGACGACCGTATTGCCCGCGGCCAGCGCCGGAGCCACTCCACGGCCGATCATATTCAGCGGCATGTTCCACGGCACGATCTGGGCGCTGACGCCCAGCGGCTCGCGGATGGTGAAATCAACATAGTCGGGGCCGAGGGGAATTTGCTCGCCGTGGAGCTTGTCGGCAATGCCGGCGTAATATTCAAAGTAGCGCGCCGTGCCAAGCGTTTCCTTCAAGGAGAGCTGCAGCGGTTTACCGCTGTCACGGGTTTCCAGTTCAGCGAAGGCGTCGGCCTCGCGCTCGATGGCGCGGGCCATATCGTAGAGCAGCCGGGCGCGCTCCTTGGGCTTCATGCGCCGCCATGGCCCTTCGAAGGCGGCGCGAGCGGCGACCACGGCATCATCGATATCGGCCGCATTGCCGCGCGGAATAGTAGCGATGGTGGCTTCCGTGGCCGGGTCGATGACCGGGATGCGCTCTGCCGAATGGCTGTCGCGCCATTCACCCCCGATAAAGAGTTGGTAATCGTTCATGGCGATTTCGCGGCCGCCCGTTTGCTGTCAGTGCGACCGGAATGGATTATAGCAGATGGCACCCATGAGCGTGATATAATGACAGGCGGCATTGAGTATGATCGGGCCTGCAGGCAATTAACCCTCGTTCTGGAATGGAATTCTGCTTCGCCGCCTGCCTGGTCTCTGAGAAGGAGTGTTATGATACGAAGGACCAATCGATGGCCGGCACTCGCGGCGATCTTGTTATTATTGCTGGCAGCCTGTTCCGGCGGCGCGGCCGTCGTCGGCGTCGAGCAATCGGCGCAAGGCGCAACCGGCCCGCAAAAGATCGAGAACGCGACGCAGATCGTCAAGTTCGACCCGACTTCCATCGCGACGACCGGCGACCCCGTGGCCGGAACGTGTCGGGAGTGGGCGGCCATGCCCGGCACCTACCAATGCGATCTGGCCAACGAAGTGACCGGGCCGTGCTTCGCCCTGGATAGCACGCAACTGGTCTGTCGCCCCGATCCGGTGGCCGGCACCTATGGCGCTCTTGTCGCCCCCGGCGAGTCGCTGCCTCCCGTGGTTCCGCCGTCGCCCGAACGCACCGTGCCGTTCTTCGTGGAGTTGGTCGACGGTGTCACCTGCACCCTGCGCGTGGCGCCGGAACCGGTCATCATTGGCGGCATCGAGGCGCGCTATGAATGCAGCCAGCCCTACACCTACATTCTGGGCGAGGGCGATTCGCCCTTCAGCCATGACGCGCCGCTGTGGGAAGCGGGCATTTACACGCTGGATCCGACCACAGGCCAGTCGTCGGGCAAGACGCCCGTTGGCGTTCGCCGGGCGTGGATCTCGTAATACGCCACCCCGCCCCTAGCTTTGCAGGGCGTCGATAGCGCGAACAAGATGCAGCACCCGCTCGCCAAGCACGTGGATGATGATGCGATGAAAAATGTAGGCGGCCTCGGGGTCTTCTTTTTCCAGCCGATCCAGCGTTGCCTTCGACATGACGTAGATCACGCTTGGGCGATCGACGACGACGGCCGCGCTGCGCCGGGTGCCCATATAGAAACCCAGTTCGCCGACGGCGTGGCCGCCCTGCATCGTTTCGAGCCGCACCGGGGGTCGGTCGGGGTTTTCCAGCCGGGCCGTCAGTTGACCCGACTCAAGGAAGAAGAGATGGTCGGATTCAACGCCTTGCCGGATGAGATGCTCGCCCGCGTCGAGAACCTCGCGCTCCATATAGCCTATGAGTCGTTCGGTGGCGGGCTGCGGCGCGATCGCCATCAGGTAATCCAGCAGCGATTTCCGCGCCGAATCATCTCGCTGATTGGCGCATAGCTGATCCTCGCACCACTCGGCGGCGTGATCGAGGTCATGGGCATAGCGCACTACTCCCGCTTCCTCCCTCAATCCGCCCTGCTCAAACCGGGTTTGCAGCTTCCCGGACAAACCGGAAAACACCAACGTGAAGTTGCCCGCCCGCGCGGTCTGGGCCATTTTGTTGAAGCTCAATAAAGCCGTCGAATCGAGGCCGATGACCTGGCGAAAATCAATGACAACATAACGGGTAGGCACATCGCACACCCGATCCCGCACCTTATCAAGCAAGCTGTTGGCAGTTCCGAAAAAGATGAACCCCTGCAACTGTAACAGGTAAGCCTGGTCGCCGATAGCCTCCAGTAGGGCGCGATCTTCCGGGCTGCGGGTGACGCGGCTCTTGAAGCTGGTCCCGGTCAGGGTATGCTTAACGACGCTGGTGCGGCTGTAACTGACGACAAACAGGATGACGGTCGCGAGAATACCGACGAGCACCCCCTCCAGAAAGCCGGCAGTGGCGATGACGGCCAGGATCAGGAGGACGATGAGGTAATCGACAGTGGGCAAGCGCTTCCAGGCCACAACGAGCCACTCCCACAGCAGCGACAACCCCAGATAGATCAGCAGCGACCCAAAAACGACGGTCGGCACAAAACCCAGGACGGCTCCACCCATCCACAAGGTCACGCCGCTGATAGCGGCGGCGGTGAACCCGGTCAGGCGGCTGGCCGCGCCCATTCGCTCATTCAGCGTCGATGTGCCGAGTTGTAAATAGCCCACAAGTCCCGCTCCCACGCCGGCCGCCATATTCGTCACACCGGCCACGCGCATCTCGCGATTGAGATCGATGTCGCGGTTGATGGCCAGTTCCAGCCCCGTGGCGTTCAGCAGCAAGGCGATGGTGGTGATGACGACGGCGCTGATCAGATGCGGCAACTGTGGCCAGATCGCTCGCCAATCCACGATCGACAGCTCAGCCATGCTGATTGGCTGCCATAATCCCCCCGTGGGGAATGGCCCCAGCAGCCAGCCGTCGGCGCTCAGCTCCGAGGCCGACAAACCCGCCAGCCTGGCGATTAGGTAGAACCCGACGATGATGGCGATGAGCACCGCCGGCATAAGGAAGTAGTGGCGAATGCGCGCAGCAAGGATCAGGATCGCTGCCCCCAATATCAGGCCGGGCAGCCACAAGATGAGCGTATTGGGATCGAACAAGGCGGGCAGGCCGGTGAAGGAAAAGGTTCGGTGGGCCATCGTGCCGATGCCGCCGACCACCAGCAGCCAGCCCGTGCCCGCCAAAAATCCACCGGCCACCGGATAGGGCAAAAACCGCGCCAGCCCCGCCAGCCGGAAAGCACCCAAACCGTACAGGGAGACGCCGGTGATCAAGGTGGTCAGGGCGACGGCAACAGCGACAGTGGCTAATCGGGTTTCGCCCCCGGTGGTGATGCCGGCGATCCCCGCAGCCATGACACCCATGATCGCCGCCGGAGCGCTCTGGTTGCCGCCCAGGATGGCCGAGCAGGACGTCAGCAAGCTGGTGATGCCCAGGCCGATTGTGGCCGAGAACAGCGCCATGCCGATGCCGCGGGGGAGATCGGCGGCTATTTCTCCTCTGAAGATGAGGGCCGCAAATGAGATGGACAGGGCAATTTGGAGGATGCCGGTCAGTGTGCCGGCCAGCAGCGCGGGAATCGATCGGTCTGGCCGCAATGCATTTCGAATGTCATTGGTCAGGTTTTGATTGGATGGAAACAGCCGTGGCTTCAATGTCATGAAACTCCCCACCGGCAACGGCGCAGGCGTTGGGTTTGGGTAATCGACCAGGGTGATATTATGCCGTGTGCACCTGATCGCGCAATCCTCCGTCCGTCGGCGCCGGCATCTTGCCGCAAGTGAATGACGTCAGCTTTGCAAGGCATCCATCGTCCGCACCAGGTGCAGCACGCGCTCTCCCAACAGATGAACGATAATGCGATGGAACGCATAGGCTGCTTCGGGATCCTCTTGCTCGATGTGGTTCAAGGATTCCCGCGAGAGGCTATAGATGATACCCGGTCGATCGACAACAACGGCCGCGCTGCGCGTCGTGCCCAGATAGAACCCCAGCTCACCCACGCTTCGGCCGCCCTGCATCGTTTCCAGACGCACGGGTGGGCTGCCGTCATTCTCCAATTGCGCCGTCACCTGACCCGACTCAATGAAAAATAGCTGCTCCGATTCGGCTCCCTGCCGGATCAGGTGGTCGCCCTGAGCGACATCCCGGCGTTCCATATAGCCGACCAGACGACCGGTCGCTTCGCCCGGGACGATATCCTGGAGCCAGGCGGTGAGACGTCGTTCGGCGGTGTTCCTGTTATTGGCGGCACATAACTGGTCCTCATACCATTCGGCCGCGCGATCGATATCGGCGGCAAAATGAATTACGCCCGGTTCTTCATCGATTCCGCCGCGCGTGAACTGCTGCCGCAAGCGCTCCGACAAGCCCGACAACACCAGGATCAGGCCCTGACCGCGAGCCAACTGGCGCATTTTGTCAAAGCTGAGAAGAGCCGTTGAATCCAGGCCGATGACCTGGTGAAAGTCAAGGACGATGTAGCGCGTCGGCTGCCGGTGAGTTCGGGCGCGCACCTGTTCCAGCAGGCCGTTGGCTGTTCCAAAAAAGACGAAGCCCTGCAACTGAAGGATGTAGGCCTGATCACCGAGCGCGTCCAGCACGGCGCGGTCATCGAGGTTGCGCGTGACGCGACTCCTGAACGTGGTGCCATTCAGCTCATGCTTGACGACGCTGGTGCGGCTATAGTTGACGACGAACATGACCACGGTGACGATGATGCCGACCAGTACCCCTTCCAGAAAACCAACGGCGGCGATGATGATCAGGATCAGGAGGATGACCAGATAGTCGGGAAGAGGCAGACGCTTGCGGGCCACGACGACCCATTCCCACAGAAAAGACAGGCCCAGATAGACCAGCAAGGCCCCAAAGACGACCGTGGGCACGAACCCCAGCGCCGCTCCGCCAAACCACAAAGTGATACCACAAACGGCCGCCGCCAATAGCCCGGTCAGGCGATTGGCCGCGCCCAGCCGCTCGACCAGTACCGAAAAACTAAACTGCACGAAACCGGTCAATCCCGCCCCCGTGCCCGATGCCATATTGGCCAGACCGGCCACGCGCATCTCACGATTGAGATCGATGTCGCGATTGAAGGCCAGTTCAAGCCCGGTCGCGTTCAGCAGCAAGGCGATGGAACTGATGATGACGGCAGTGACCAGATTGGGCAACTGCGACCAAATCGCCCGCCAGTCCACGGCCGACAACTCAGCCATGCCGACAGGTTGCCACATCCGCCCCTGGGGGAATGGCCCCAGCAGCCATCCTTTGGCGCTCAGTTCCGCCGGCGACATGCCCGCCAGCGCGGCGATTAGATAGAACCCGGCGGCGATAGCGATGATCATCCCAGGCATGAACAGGTAATGACGAATACGAGTAGAGAGGATCAGGATCGCTGCTCCCAGTATCAACCCGGGCAACCAATAGATGAGCGTATCGGCCGCGAACAAGGCGGGCAGATCGGTGAAGGCGAACGGCCGGCGAGCCATCGTGCCGATGCCGCCGACGGCCAGCAGCCACCCCGTCCCCGCCAGAAATCCACCCGCCACCGGATAGGGCAAAAACCGCACCAGACCCGCCAGACGAAATGTTCCCAGCCCAAACAGGAAGACCCCGGTGATCAAGGTTGTCAGAGCGACGGCGACGACGACCGTCGCCAGCCGTGCCTCGCCCCCCGTGACCATGCCGGCGATCCCCGCGGCCATAACGCCCATGATCGCTGCCGGGGAGTCCTGATTTCCGCCCATGATGGCCGGATAGGATGTCAGCAGGCTGGTGATGGCCAGGCCAAGCATGGCCGAGAACAGAGCCATGCCGATGCCGCGCGAGAGATAGGTCGCCATTTCGCCACTGAAGATGAGCGCGCCAAACGAGGCAGCTATAGCGATCTGAAGAATGCCGATCAGCCCGCCGGCCAACAGGATGGGGAACAACTGCCCAGGACGAAGCACGTTGCGAATGTCGTCCATGGTAGATGGGGATAGCCGTGACTTCATTGTCATGATAATTCTCTGGCAAATAGCACAGGCCCTTGATGATAAAGGAAACCGGTAGGCAGATATTATGTCATGTACTCCCGGTTACGCAAAAACTTTCAATTCCGCATCACTGGGTGTATGATCACCGACCAAGTTTGAAGCATATCATTCATGATGGACGGACAGTGATGTTATGGTAGAACAGTCGAAACCGTTGCTGTTTTTTCTCGTTGGGTTGGCCAGCGTCTTCATAATCATCTCCGGCATTCGCGGTCTGGCGTTCATCCTGAATCCTATCCTGCTGTCGCTGGTCATCACCATCACTGTGCTTCCTCTGCCGGCCTGGTTCGCCAAACGGGGAATGCCCGGCTGGTTGTCGCTGGTGATGACCTTCCTTGTAGTCCTGGGAATGCTTGGCCTGGTATTGGCGCTTGTATTCTTCGGCATAGCCCAGCTGGGCGATGTTGTCCCGACTTTGCAGGCGACGACCATAACCGAACCTGCCACGATCATCGAGGGGACGCCGGACGAGCTTATCGGCATCCAGGTCAGCTACATCCAAACTATTCTTGAGGAGTTCGTCACCAGCCAAAGGATTACCAGCATGGTTTCGTGGCTGGTGGGCGCGCTGTTCATTGGGCTGTCACAAGCCTTCCTGGTGATGCTCATCTTCGCCTTCATGCTCAGTTCGGCGCTGGCCATGCCCAGCAGCGCGCGGCTGGGTCTGCGCACCGACCACCCCCTGCTCCTGCAAGTGGCGAATCTGACGGCGGATGTGCGTCGCTACATCACCCTGACGACGGCGCTGAACTTCCTCACCGGTCTGGGCAACACCATCCTGCTCCTGTTTCTGGGCATCGGCCCGGCGCTCTTGTGGGGTATTTTGTCCGGCTTCATGGGCTATATTCCGGCTGTCGGCTTCTGGGTCGCCATGATCCCGCCGCTGGTGCTGGGCTTTATTCAGGGCGGGCCAACCCAGGCGCTTATGGTGCTGATCGGCTACGCGCTCATCAACGGCACGGTCGAGAATCTGGTGAAGCCGCGCATCCTGGGGCAGCAGTTGAAAATCTCCCCGGCGGTCGTGGTGATCGCCCTGTTCGTGTGGGGCTGGTTGCTGGGCGCGGTGGGGGCCATTCTCTCCACGCCGTTGACCTTGCTCATCCTGAGCATCCTGGAAGGATTCGACAGCACACGCTGGATCACGATCTTGCTGCGGACGGCGGGGACAGGTGAATCGGCCGACGAAAGCAAGGAGCGCGCGGCCGCAGTCGGACGCATGCGTGGCCTGTGGGACAAGGCGGTGACGACTGTCCGCAATGGGACAACCTCGCCCGCGAAGAGGGCCGACGAGCCGGAATAATCGCGCTGCCTGCGGGGGAGTATCTCGGCCGCCGCAAAAGTTACCCGCGTATGAAATAGATGATGGCGATGATGATGCCGATGGTGACGACGACCAGGCGCAACGTCGCCGGCTTGACGCGCCCGGCCAGCCGCCCGCCCATCGCCCCACCGATCATCGCGCCGACCGCCATGACCGCCGCCGCCGACCACACGACCTGCCCCGAAAAAAGAAACAGCAGCGCCGCGGTCATGTTGGTGGTGAAGGATATGATCTGTTTCAGCGCGTTCAGCCGGGTCAGATTGTCGTCGAGGCTCAGCCCCAGCACGGCCAGGACGATAACGCTCAGCCCCGCCCCAAAATAGCCGCCGTAGATGGCGGCGAACAGGACGGGCACGGCCGCCCAGCCCTCGTGTCGCGCCCCGCCGCCCGAACGCGCTGCCCTGGCGACCAGTCGGCGCCGCAGCGGCTCCTGCACGGCCAGCAACAGCGAAGCCAGCAGGATGAGAAAGGGCACCAGTTGGCGAAACAGCTTCTCGCTCGTATTGAGCAGCAAGAAACCCCCAACCAGTCCACCCAATGTAGCCGCGGGTAACAAATACATCAGCCGCCGGCGCTGATCGAGGATTTCCACCCGCTGAGCCAGCGTGGCCCCCAGATAGCCGGGGCTGAGGGCCACCGTGTTGGTGATATTGGCGGCCACGGTGGGGACGCCGACCGAGGTGAGCGCCGGAAATGTGATCAGCGTGCCGCCGCCGGCCAACGCGTTGACTGCCCCCGCGGCGACGGCGGCGAGAGCGATGAGAAGATACTGTAACGGATCAAGAGGCATAGGTGACTCCGGTTCCAATTCTGCCTGCCGGATTTCAAGCAGTCTGTCCAGCATCCCTCACATTGTAGCTCTCTCGTGATGCCGCGTCAGCCAAAAACACCTCACCCACCGGGTCGATGGTTCGTAACCAATGACAGCCGCATGGTGTTGTATTGATTATATGGGTTATCTTTGGGCCAATGGAGTCGCCCATTGATTCTGTATAGGTTGATTAGACCGGCTAATCACGCTTGCAGGGAAGTTCGCCAATCCATTACCCCCGATGGATCAACGGCGCAAGCTGCAGAAAATCACATATTTGACGATCTCTCCCCGCGGGCTTGACAAGCTTGGTTACCCTATATAATTAGAGAATCATTAATTTAAGGAGATGATATGGCATCCCCTAAACGAATTCTGGTCGCTTGCGGGACAGCGATCGCAACCTCAACCGTCGTCGCTATCGCGATCGAAGAGGCGATGAAAGCGCGAGGCATCCCCGTGATCACGCGCCAATGCAAGGCGACCGAAGTCAGGGGCCTGGCTCCCGGCTATGACTTGATAGTGACGACTACCCCAGTGCCGAAAGACCTCAATGTCCCTGTTATTCAAACATTGGCGTTTCTGACCGGCGTCGGGAAGGAGGCGGTTATCGAGCAGATTGCCAACGCATTGAAGTAAACAAATACCGCTTCGCGGATCCTTGCATCGTTCATTGTCTGTTCTTTAAGCCTTGGGAGACTTCATGTTATGGATACTTTTCTAAACGCCATTAAGTCTGTTTTCGATAACCTGGGCGCCACCGTTCTGCTCCCCATTATCATTTTCTTCCTCGCTCTCGCATTAGGGACAAAACCCGGCCGGGCTTTTCGTTCGGCGATCACCATCGGCATCGCTTTCATTGGTATCAACCTGGTATTCGGGTTGATGTGGAGCACACTAACCGAAGTGGGCCAGGCTATGGTCACGAATACCGGCCTGGAACGTAACGTTATTGACGTCGGCTGGCCGGCCGCGGCCGCCATCGCCTTCGCCACCCAGGTCGGCCTGTGGGTCATCCCCATCGCCATTCTGGTCAACGTGGTCTTGTTGTTGGCGCGCCTCACCAAGACGCTCAATATCGACGTGTGGAACTTCTGGCACTTTGCCTTTATCGGTTCGTTCGTCGCCATTGCCAGCAAAAACTTCGCCTTGGGGCTGTTCGCCGCCGCCGTGGCCGCCGCTTGGGCGCTTTTCTTTGGTGACTGGGTCGCGAAAGCCATCCAGCATTTTTATGGCTTGCCCGGCATCTCCATCCCCCACATGACAACCGGCCCCGGAGTCCCTTTCGCCGTCGCCACAAACTGGGTGATTGAGCGAATCCCCGGCGCCAATAAAATCAACTGGGACCCGGACAGCATTCAGAAGCGCTGGGGCGTCTTCGGCGACCCCATCGTTCTTGGCCTGCTGATCGGTTTGGGTTTGGGTCTGCTGGCTTTCTATAATGTGGGATCGCTTTTGGAAATGACGGTCAAGGTGCTGCAAACGGCCATGAATTTGGCGGCGGTGATGTTGCTGTTGCCGCGCATGGTTCAGATTCTGATGGAAGGCCTGATTCCCATCTCCGAGGCAGCCCGCGATTTCCTGCAGAAGCGCGCGTCCAATCGCGAGATTTACATCGGCCTCGACTCGGCCATCCTGATTGGCCATCCGTCGGCCATTTCGGCGACCCTGCTGCTGGTCCCAATCGCCATTCTGCTCAGCCTCATTCTGCCCGGCAATCAGGTCATCCTGTTTGCCGACCTGGCGGTCATCCCGTTTGTGGTGGCCGGATTCGCGCCAATCATGCGCGGCAATATCTTCCGCATGGTCATCGCCGGCATCGTCGTGTTGGGCCTGGGCTTCTACATCGGCACAGCGCTGGCCCCGTCCATGACCGCTGCCGCGGTAGAGGCCAACTTCACCATGCCCGAAGGCGCGGCGCAGATCATCAGCATCGCCGACGGCTTTTTGTGGCCGCCTTTTGTGTTCCACTGGTTAGGGCGCTCGCTGGGCTGGATCGGCATCGGCTTGTTGGCCGTGCTTGTGCTGGTCGTCATGTATTTCTTCCAGCGGAACCCGGGGCCGTGGGAGCGGCTGGCTGGTGCGCCTGCTGAGGGGGAAGACTGATTTCAGCACGATCGTTGTAATCGGTGTAAGGATCGCAACCGGTAATTAACCGGAACGATCGATGATGAAGGATCATTAAGAGGCCGGTCGGGGCGAGAAGCGTATCGCCCCAACCGGCCGATCGATTGGAGAAGCAACATCCATGGCGAAATTGGAAGTTAGTCGCGCTTTTCCCGATATATCGGCCGATCGGCTTTATGCCGGGTTCGAGCCGGCCTTCGCCAAAGCCGGTTTCCAGCCCCAGAAATTACGCCCCATCGGCTGGTTGGCCTTGGCAACGCGGACGGATGTCGGCGGCAGCATCCAGGCCAATCTGTCGACCCGACCCGGCAACCCGGCCTCGGCGACATTGATCATGATCGGCACCCGCCAGACGATGGAAGAGCTGCAATCCCTGGCCGAGGTTGTCTGGGCAGCGCTGGCAACGTACCTCGAAGCCAATGTTTGACATCTTCATCCGTTCACTTTTAGGGCCGTGGGGCCAGAATATCCTCGACGCCTACATCGCCAATAGCCTGTGGATCAATGGGCTGCTCCTGCTCTACTTCGCGATATTGGTGCTCTCGCGCTGGAATTACCGCCGAACGCAGGCGGCAATAGTGGCCGGGATCCAGGCGCGCTACGCCCAATCAAGCGGCAAGAAGGCCACTCGCGACATCCGTGCCCGCCTGGCACAGGATGGCGTGCCGTGGGAAGTCGGCCTGGGCGCTTCCTTCTGGCCGTTAATCGCCGGGCCACGCCATGTGATTCCGCGACTTAAGAATACGCCCACGCTACAAAAACTCTTCTCGCCGGACGACCTAATCGATCTTTATGTAAATCAAGTGGCTCTTGCCACAACGTCCGAAAATGAATAAGGCTGATCATCATCGCTTATGGCTACTTCAAGAATCCTCGACCTGCTCGTCCCTGCGGCGGTTTGTGTCCAACTGAACGCTGCCGATTCCCGTGACGTTATCGCCACCCTCGGCCAACGTCTCCATGCGGCCGGCTACGTGCGTGATACCTATGTGCAGGCAGCACTCGACCGCGAAGCGCAAATGCCCACCGGATTGCCGCTCGACGGCGAATACAACGTCGCCATCCCCCATACCGATATTGAACATGTTATCAAGCCTGCGCTGGCCATGGCAACGCTGGCCAACCCGGTCGAATTTCGCAATATGATCGACCCCGATGATATTGTGCCCGTGCAATTGGTGATATTGATGGCCATGGAAGAGGCCAAATCACAGGTGGAGATGCTTCAGCAAATCGCCGGTATGTTGCAGGACCCCGATCTCATCGCGGAGTTGGTGGCGGCCAATGACGAGGAAGAGGTTCGGCGGGCCTTGGCGGGCGCTGAGCCGGTGTGAGCGTTTGAAGCGGTTGCTCAGATTCGCCCGGTCAACTTCAGGCTGGTTTTTCCAGGAAACGACCGATTGCCTCGGCCGATTCCATGTTTAATACTTCCTCGGCAATCCGCCGCGCTTCTTCCATCGTCAGGCCGCGCACGGCCTCTTTGACCGCCGGGATAGCGGGCGCGCTCATGCTCAGCTCGTCGAGACCCAGGCCGAGCAATACCGGCGCGGCCAGCGGATTGCCCGCCAATTCGCCGCACATGCCGATCCAGATCTCCGCCGCATGAGCGGCCTCGGCCGCGTCGCGTACGCTGCGCAGCACCGCCGGCTGGAGCGCACTGGCCAGATGGGCTACGCGGGCATTACCGCGATCGGCGGCCATCACGTATTGGGTCAGGTCGTTGGTGCCGATGCTGAAGAAATCGACCTCGCGGGCCAGTTGGTCGGCGATGGCCACGGCCGACGGCACTTCAATCATGATGCCAACATCCATCTTTTCGTTAAAGGAAGTCCCTTCCCGGCGCAATTGCCGTCTTGCCTCGTCGAGCATGCTTTTGGCCTCGCGCAGTTCGGCGAGTGTTCCGACCATGGGGAACATGATCTTCACGTTCAATGGGGTGCTGCCGTCGCAGCCGGCGCGCAGGATGGCGCGCAGCTGCGGCATGAAGATATCGGGTCGTTGCAGGCAAAAGCGAATGGCCCGCCAACCGAGGAACGGGTTGGCTTCATCGCCCAGGTCGAGATAAGGCAGGGGCTTGTCGCCGCCCACGTCGAGCGTGCGGATGATGAGCGGACGGTCGCCCATTTGCCGGGCCGCCCGTGAATAGGCTTCGTACTGTTCTTCTTCGGTGGGCGCTTGCTCCCGTCCCATGAAGAGGAACTCGGTGCGGAACAGGCCGACACCCTCCGCGCCGTATTCCAGCGCCGCGCCGACGTCGTTGGGACTGCCGATATTGGCGGCGATCTCCACGACGGTTCCGTCGCGCGTCACGGCCGCGGCTTGCCCCGCGAGCCTGGCCTGCCGCTGAGCCTCGCGCCAGGCGTCCCGTTGGGCGGCGAAGGCTGCCAGTTGGGTCGCGTCCGGCTCCGGCCAGAGCAGCCCGGCGCTTCCGTCCACGGCCACGCGCTGCCCTTCCCCTATCCGCCATACATCATGGCTCAGACCCACGACGGCCGGAATGCCCAGCGCGCGTGCCAGAATGGCGCTGTGGGCGGTCGCCCCGCCCAGCTCGGTGCAGATGCCCAGCACCCGTCGTGGGTCGAGCCGGGCGGTGTCGGATGGCGTCAGATCGGCCGCGATGAGGATCGACGGCTCAGCGAAATCGAGCGACGGCGGTTCCACGCCCATCAACCGCCGCAAGACGCGCCGGCTCACATCCTCAACGTCGGCGGCGCGGGCCTGCATATATTCGTCTTCCAAAGCGGCAAAGGCGGCGGCCAGCGCGGCCGTTTCCCGCTGCCATGCCGCCTCGGCGTTGATCGACTCCCTGAAAATCAGGTCGCGCGCAGCTTCCAGAATCGTGGGGTCCTCTAAAATGAGCAGATGCGCCTCGAAGATGGCGGCCTCGCTCCGGCCAACTTGACTCAGGGCTTTCCGATGCAGCGTCTCGATCTCGACCCGCGCCACGCCGACAGCCTCTTGCAACCTTTGCCATTCATCGGCTGGCGCATCCACATGACGAGTGGCCACTTCGGGCAGGCGCGGCCGATAGAGCGCCGCAGGCCCGACAGCTACGCCGGGCGAAGCGGGGGTGCCTTTGAGGTAAGTGGCGGCCGGTGGGTCAGTGATCAGTGGGTCAGTGGTCGCGCGACGGGAGTCGCGGTGGTCAGTTGGGCGGAGAGGGGCCTGGTCTGCCGGTTCGTTGTCCCGGTCGCCGAAGTTGTCGGCGGCCAGAGCTTGCAGCGCGGCCAGAGCCGCGGCGGCGTCGGGGCCGGTGGCGGTCACGACGATCTCGTCCCCTTGCCGCGCACCCAGGATCGCCACCTGATTGATGCTCTTGGCGTTGGCCGATTTGCCGCCCTTCGCTACGCGGATGTCGGCTTCATAATGTCCGGCGGTCATCACGAAACGGGCGGCCGGTCGGGCGTGTAACCCCAGGCGATTGCGGACGAGCAAGGTCACACTTTCGCTTGGGGCGCTGGCCGGAACTGCGCTTGTTGTGGCCGGCAATGCTTCCGGATCGCCGCCCAACTGCTCTCGCTTCACGCTCAGCGCGCTCTCGGCCTCGGCCAACACCTGGACGACCGGCGCGCCAACCATCGCCTGGACGGCGGCGGCCATCGCCCCCTCAACCAGCGGCGCTTTGCTCAGGAATACGTGCGCGCGCTGCTCGTCGGGCAGAAAATCGAGCGCCGTCTCGGCGCTCAACAGGGCGCTGCCCAGATCCATGAGAACTACAACGCCGTCATCGCTGTAGACGGCGTCGATGGCCTCGATGACCTTCATCGCATCCGTGCCGATAGGGTTATCGGGATCGTCAATTCCCCCGGCAATGGCCAATGGCACGCGCCCCTGGGTCATTTGCTGGGCCAATTCCCGCACCCCCTCGGCCAGGCGCGCGCTATGCGAGACGATGACTAATCCGACCATGATTTATACACTCAGGGCAATTGACTACTTCGTGGATGTGTTCGATCAAATATTCGGAAAGCTGCTCCGGTGGGCCGGGCCGAAAGCCGGTCGCACCACAACGGCAGGCATACCAGCCCATTTCCATCTGCTCGTACCGTTGGGCCGGGGTCGTCAGATCGATGCACTCGACCCCCATCCCCCAGCGCGCGTTCGTGATCAGCCGCTCACAGCCAATGGCCTCCAGCTTCGCGCGATAGAGGGGGAAATGGCGACAATGGCGCATGAGCAGTACGGCCGTGTCGACTCCCGCCGGAAAGGGCAGGGCGCGCGCGTCGCCGTAAATGACGACACCATTGGGCGGGAGTGGCGCTCCGGCAATCAGTTCGGGGCGTTGCTCGATAGCGTATACGATGCGCACTCGCTCCGCTATGCGCCGCGCCAGCCGCAAATCGCCCGCGCCGATGTCGAGAACGACCGCGCCGCGCGGGACCCAGGCCAGCGCCTGCGTGTATGTCTCCTCGTCATAGGTCGCCCACATCGTCTCCCAGCGTGAATCGTCCAGCACCGTCATTATTGTGGACTACCGCCTGAACATGATGTAGCTGACAATAAAATAACCCAGAACAAGCCCGCCGATGCCGAAGGCCCACAGGAAGGCCGATGCGCCGCGGGTGGGATAGTTCAACCACAACACGACGGCGAACAGGCCGATGGTGACGATCGCTGCGCGGATCCAGTATTGGCGCGAGGATTCCCGAAGGTAGCGTTGACCCCTGCGGACCTCTTCCTCGATGCGGGCTTCCTTTGTCTTTTTTCCGGCCATATTACTCCTAACCCGCCATACGCTGCAGGGCCAGCGCCAGATAAAAGCCATAGACAATGGCGACTGCGCCAATGACGATCAGTACCCAATTGACGACGCGCAATGTACTCGCGCTCGGCCGCATGTCGGTGATGATCGCGCGCACGCCCAGCAGGCCATGGCCCACGCCAAGGACCAGAAATGATAACTGGAGGATAAACACGACAGGATTATTGACATAATCCAGTACCTGCTGATAGTCGCGCAGTCCGCCTTCCACAACGTAGTGATGGGCGATCATATGCAGGCCCAGAAGGATCACCAAAATCAGGCCGGAAAAGGCCTGGATAAGCCAGAGCGAGCCGGAGCGGTCACGCCTGGCGGCCATTTGTTCCAGCGAGCGATGAGGTAATGCGCTATTCATATGAATGACTCCTTGATCGCGATCGATGTCACTTGGTGAAGATGAGAACCGCGCCGACGACGAACAGAACCAGACCGGTGCCGACCAGCCCATAGAGCAATCCCTTCTGCTGCCGGTTGGCCATGCCCATGCCGACCAGCGCCACGCGAATGCCGTTGAACATGTGGTAGACCACACCAAACAGCAGGACGACGTCCAGCATCAGAAACAGCGGCGACTTGGCGATGCGCAGGAAATCGTTCCAGCCTTCCGGCCCGCGCAGCAGTTGGCTGAGCACGATCAGATGCAGGAACAAATAAGCCGTGAGGCCAAGCCCCGTCAGGCGATTGAGGGCGAAAGCCAGCGTGCTGACGCTGCGGCCGCGAACGTCGAACCACGCCCTGAGGGA
>DAOMSB010000057.1:0-17814 GCA_035446145.1 Promineifilum sp. (SeqCode)
CATGATGCCCAGTCCGATAAAGCCGATTGATTCATTCATACTGTATGCCGCCTGTTTTTCATAAATTTGGGCGATTATGGGACGGGTGTCGGGCATTGTCAACGGAATGTAGCGCAATCATTCCTGATTGCGCTCTGCGCCGAGCGAGGATAAGACGCAGACAGGAATGTCTGCGCTACGGCAAATGCTGCGGTTATAATGGATGGCATCATGGGTAACCGGTTACGTGTGGGGCTGATTGTAGTCATGGCGGGCGTCCTGCTGGCGGCTGCGGCGTGGTGGGCATTGCCGCGGCTGGCGGCGAGCCTGCCCGGCCGCGTGCGCCATTATGTCCCCGAAGCGCTGGCCGGCATCGGCGTGACACCGTTGCCGGCGGCCCTGCCCGCGCCGACCGGCACCCCGGCGATCGCGCTGGCGATGGAAAACCGGGCCGCCGACGGCCGACCGACGACCGCTGCAAGCCCCACCGTGTCACCCGACAACGGAACCGAACCCACTCCTGTAGCCACTCCAACGGCGGTCGGCGGTCAGCTGTCGGCCGTCATCTCTCCTTACGCCCGTATCGCCGACATGCCCATCATCCCGCAGAAGTTCAACAACTGCGGCCCCACCAATTTGACCATCGTCCTCAATCATTACGGGATCGACGTGGATCAGTTCGATGTGGCGGCCGTGGCGCGGCCGAACTACGAGGATCGCAACGTCTCGCCCGGCGAATTGGTGGCCTATGTGCGCGAGCGGACCGCACTGGCGGCCGAGGCCTACGCCGGCGGCGACGTCGACCTGCTGCGCCGTCTCGTCGCCGCCGGTTTCCCGGTCATCATCGAGAAGGGACTGGAGCCGGACGCGAAGACGGGCTGGATGGGCCACTATCTGACCATCTTCGGCTACGATGACATCACCGGCCACTTCCTGGCCCGCGACACCTTCCTCGGCCCGTGGCATGGCGACGGCATGGTGAGCTACCGCGATGTTGAGCGCGATTGGGCGCAGTTCAACGGCACGATGATCGTGGTCTATCTGCCGGAGCGGGCGGCCGAGCCGGCCGAACTTTTGGGGCCGCGCTTTGCCGATCCGGCAACGATGTGGGCGGCGGCGGCCGGCGAAGCGCGCACCCTCGCCGCGCTGACCCCGGCCGATCCGTTCGTCTGGTTCAACCTGGGGACGAGCCTGACCGAACTGGCCCGGCTGGGGGACGAGTCGCTCTACGCGGCGGCGGCCGCGGCCTACGATCAGGCGCGGCTGCTGGGGTTGCCGGCGCGGATGTTGTGGTATCAGTTTGGCCCCTATGAGGCCTATCTGGCCGAGGGACGCTACGCCGATGTGTTGGCGCTGGCCGACGCCACGCTGGGCAATCAGGGCGGCCGCAATGTGGAAGAGACCTATTACTATCAGGGGTTGGCGCTGCGCATGGCGGGCGACGAGCCGGGGGCCAGGGCTGCCTTCGCCCGCGCGGCCAGGCTCAACCCCAACTCGGCCATTGGCCAATTGGCCGCCGCCGAACGATAGGGACGGGTACGACGGACTGTCTGTCGCGACAGGTTGCCTGTCGCGACAGGCTGCCTGCCGCACCCGCCCCTGCGCATGAATGATCAGGCCAACGGCGTATACTTCGGATCGTACATGTAGTCGCGGATGGCGCGGGGCAGATCGTCGGGCTTCGGCACGGTGGCCAGCCCTTCGCGGAAGGCGATCTCGGCCACGGCCGCGGCGATGGCCACGGACACCTCGCGGATGCGCGGCAACTCCGGGTAGATGCGCCCGGCGGCCATGTCCTCATCCGTCACCTGCTCGGCCAGCGCCCGCGCGGCGGCCTCGAACATCTCATCCGTCACGTGGCGCGCGCCGCTGACGACGGCCCCCAACCCCACGCCGGGGAAAATATAGGCGTTGTTGCCCTGCCCGGGGTAATACGTCTTGCCGTAGAGCCTGAACGGCGGGAACGGGCTGCCGGAGGCGAAGATGGCCCGGCCGCCGGTGTAGGTATAGGCTTCCTCAGCCGTACATTCCGACTTCGACGTCGGGTTCGACAGGGCAAAGATGATCGGCCGCTCGTTATAGCGGGCCATGCGCTCGATGATCTCGCGGGTGAAGGTGCGCGGCTGGCCGGAGACGCCGATGATGGCCGTGGGGCGCAATTCGTCCACCGCCGTCAACAGATCGAATATCGGCTCGTGGTCATGGGCGAAGGGCAGCTTGTGGGCGGCCAGATCGTCGCGGCTCCTGACGACAAGCCCGCGGGAATCGACAAACCAGCAGCGCCGGCGAGCCTCTTCGAGCGACAGTCCCTCGTCGACCGACGTTCCCTCGTCGACCATGGCCGTCACGACCAGATCGGCGATGCCGACGCCCGCCTCGCCCGCGCCCAGGAACAGCAAACGCTGCTCGCTCAGCTTGCGGCGTGGCCCGCCCTCGGCGGCGATCAGGCGCAGCGCGGCGAACAACCCGGCGAGGGTGACGGCCGCCGTGCCCTGGATGTCGTCGTTGAAGACGCAATAGCGGTCACGATAGCGCTCCAGCAGCTCGAAGGCGTGGTGATTGGCGAAATCCTCGAACTGGATCACCGCGTTGGGGAAGCGCTCGACGGCGGCCTGCATGAACTCCTCGAGGAAGTCGTCATAGGCCTGCCCCTTCAGGCGGCGCTCCGGCAGACCGATGTAGAGCGGGTCGTTGAGGAACGTCTGATTCTCGGTGCCCACGTCGAGCATGATCGGCAGCGTGGCCGTGGGCGGGATGCCGGCGCAGGCGGTGTAGAGCGACAGCTTGCCGACGGGGATGCCCATGCCGTTGGCGCCCTGATCGCCCAGGCCGAGGATACGCTCGCCGTCGGTGACGACGATGACGCGAATGTCGTCGATGGGCCAGTTCTTCAGCAGTTCGGCGATGTCGCCCTTGTCCTTGGCGGAGATGAACAGCCCGCGCGGCCGCCGGAAAATGTGACCATACTGCTGACACGCCTGCCCGACGGTTGGCGTGTAGACGATGGGCATCATCGTATCCAGGTTGTCGATCAGGATGCGGTAGAAGAGCGTCTCGTTGCGGTCTTCGAGGCCGATCATGTAGACGTACTTCTCAAGATCGGTCGGCTTCTTGTAGAAGTTCTCCAGGATTCGGGCGGCGTGGTGGTGCAGGGACAGCACGCGCGGCGGTAAAAGGCCGCGCAAGCCAAACGCCTCGCGCTCGGCCTTGCTGAACCCCGTGCCCCGATTGAAAATCGGGTTAAACAACAGTTGGGTGCCGCGGGGGAAATCTTCGGGCAGTTCGGCCGCTGCGTCGGCCGCCTTCGTGTTTTCTGACGACATGGCTCACTCCAGAATCAAAAATTTGGTAAACCAACAAGTCAGTCGGCAGCAGAGTGCCAATGAAAGAGGATTCGGCTGTCGACCGGGTTGGGAAAGTGGGAGCATCCACCATCGGGATGCAGCCTCAAGTGTACAATGAATTCCCCGATTAGGGCAATGAGTTGGCATAAACCTCCGATTATTTATTGCGAACTTGCGCCCGTTTCGTGTATGATACAGATTATCAACCAGACATAACTCAATTGGTGGCTTCTGCCGGGAGGAAACGATGGTCCTCGACCGTATCGCGCAAATAGCTCTCATATTTTTCGGAGCGCTCGTGCTGGTCTTGCTGGTGCTGGGGCTGGCGGTTTCCTGCCGCGAGACAGGGGCGGGGCCGATTGGGTCGGCCACGGTTGTCCTTGATTCGGCGACGGCCGATCCCTTTGCCACGGCCACAACCAACGCCGGCGCCGCTACTGCCACGACCGATCCCTTCGCTCCGACAGCCGACCCTTTTGCCACAGCGACCACAGATGCCGGAGCAGCCACTGCCACGACCGATCCCTTTGCCCCGACAGCCGACCCTTTTGCCACAGCGACCACCGACGCCGGTGCGGCCACCGCGACGACCGATCCCTTCGCCCCGACGGTCGACCCCCTGGCGACGCCGACCCTCGCCCCGGCCGCGACCGTCACCATTGATCCGGCCGCTCCCATAGCCACCGCGACCGCCGATCCGGCCGCAACCGCTGCCCCCGGCGCGACGGCAACCCCTGAAGCGACGACTATCTCCGCCACGCCGGCTTCCGGCGCCACGCCGGCCTCCGGCGCCACGCCGGCCTCCGGCGCCACGACCGTCGCCCCGCCGCCTTCGGGCATGGTTCCCGGCGCGACCGCCCGCCACGCCGTTTCCCGCGGCGAATGGGTGCTGCAAATCGCGCGCTGCTACGGCGTCTCCTATGGCTCGGTGCTGAACGCCAACTATCTGGCCAATCCCGACTACATCCTGCCCGGCTGGATCCTGACCATCCCCGATATCGGTCGCCAGGGGCGAATTGTCGGGCCGCCGTGCGTCGTCGATTACACCGTCGTCGCCGGCGATACCTGGGATTCACTGGCCGCGCGCTATCAGACGACCACGGCCATCCTGATGAAGGCCAACCCCGGCGCGCTGGTTGCCGGCCGCTCGATCTGGGTTCCTCGCGTCCCCTGAGCGCGGGCGACCATTACCGCCACGAAGGAGCTATTATGGCGAAAACCCTGAGCCGGGCCGCATTTGATCGTGCCGCGCAGTTCATGCGCGAGGAAGCGCGGCCGCTGGAGCGCGCGCTGTTTGCCTACCATTTCGAGAAGGGCAGCCGCACGCGCGTGCTGGCCGCCCTCGTCCCCTATCAGAACCCCGACGGCGGATTTGGCCACGGCATCGAGCCGGACATCCGCTCCGGGGCGTCGTCGGTCATCGGCACCGTGACCGCGCTCGACATCCTGCGCCGGGTGCGGGCCGACGAGGACACGCCGGGCCTGCCGGCCGCGCTGGCCTATCTGGTCGATGCCTACGACGTCGAAAGCGAGCGCTGGCCCATCGTGCCCCCCGACATCGAGAACGCCCCCCACGCGCCGTGGTGGAGCTATGCCGATTCGACCGAGAACTTTCGCGGCTTCTGGGCCAACCCGCGCGCCGCGGTGGTGGGCCATCTGCAGCAATACCTGCGCCTGTCGCCGTCGCCGTTCACCGAGATCGCCCGCCACGCCGTCGTCGATGACCTCATGCGCTACTCGCAGCGGATGGAGATGCACGACCTGCTCAGCTTCCTCGACCTGCTGGAGACCGACGGGCTGCCCCGCGAACATTACGAGAGCATCCTCGACAAGCTGCGCCGCGCCTTGCCCTACTCCGTCGTGACCGATCCGGCGAAGTGGGGCGGCTACGGGCTGCGGCCGCTCGAGGTGGTCTATTTCCCCGGCTCGCCGCTGGCGGGGGCGCTCGATCAGGCGGTGATCGACGCCAATCTCGACTATCTCATCGACGAGCAGGAGCCGAACGGCAGTTGGGCGCCGAACTGGACATGGGACTTCATCGACCCCTTCGCCTGGGACGCGGCCGAGCGCGAATGGCGCGGAGTCCTCACCCTGCGCAAGCTGCGCACCTTGCGGGCCTACGGCCGCATTGAGGGGCTGTAGCTCCGCGACGGAACGTTGGCCATGACCGGCTCCGGCGAATGGGATGCGGTTGAGCAGGCCGAAGGCGGCCCGCCGGCCACTATCCAGTCATTGCGAGCCGACTTCGAGGCGCTGGGCCTGCGGCCGGGGCAAGTCGTCCTCGTCCACTCCTCGCTGAAGTCGCTGGGTTGGGTGTCCGGCGGGCCGGTGGCGGTTATCCTGGCGCTGGAGATGACGTTGGGGGCCGCGGGAACGCTGGTCATGCCCACCCATTCGGCCGACCTCTCCGACCCGGCCCGCTGGCGTAACCCGCCCGTGCCCGAAGCCTGGTGGCCGATCATCCGCGACACGATGCCCGCCTACGACCCCGACCTGACCCCGACGCGCGGCATGGGGGCGATCCCCGAAGCGTTCCGGCGCGGCCGCGGCGTGGCGCGCAGCAATCACCCTCAGGTCTCCTTCGCTGCCAAAGGCCCCCACGCGGCGCAGATCACCGGCGGCCACCCATATGATTACGGCCTGGGCGAGGGTTCGCCTCTGGCGCGGCTCTATGAACTGGACGGGTGGGTGCTGCTGCTGGGCGTGGGGCACGGCAACAATACGTCGCTCCACCTGGCGGAGAATCGCGCGAACTTCCCCGGCAAGCAGGTGGTCGAGAACGGCGCGCCGGTGCGTGTCGACGGCCGCCGCGAATGGGTGACGCTCCACGATATTGATTTCGACGACGAGGACTTCTCCGCCATCGGCGCGGCGCTGGAGCGGGAGACGGGCGCGGTGCACGTCGGGCCTGCCGGGCGCGGCGTGGCCCGGTTCATGCGACAGCGGGCGCTGGTCGATTTCGCCGTGGCGTGGATGGAGCAGCACCGGCGCTAGGCGGGCGATATTCCCGCCGCCGCGAGGCGCTCCTCGGCCAGCATCATGATCCGCAGTCGCAGACCCGCGCCGTAGCCATAGCGGGCCTTGGCGTGGATGCGGATATCGGCCGCGCTGCCCAGCGTGCCGTCGCGGGCGATGACCGACCACGGCTCGATGCAATCGGGCAGCAAATCGGGCGCGTCCTGGGCCAGCATCAACAGCTCGGCCATCGCCTCCGGCAAATCGGCCGCCGCCACCTTGACGATCACATCCACGCCGGAGTAACTGCCGCGCGTGAAGTTGAGCAGGGTGCGCACTTCCCCTTGCGGCACGTTGATCAGTTCCCCTGTGCGGGTGCGGATGCTGAGCGTGCGCACGGTGATATGCTCGATGGTCCCTTCCAGCTTGTCGCCCACGCGGAAAATCTGTACGTTATCGCCGATGTTGAAGCGGTTCTCGAAGATGTTGCTGATGCCGTTGAGCATGTCGCCGATGTAGTCGCGGGCGGCAAAGCCGAAGGCGTTGATGGCCACGGTGACGACAAGGGCCATATTCGTCAGGCTGAAGAACTGCCCGGCGGCCATGAGCAGGGCGACGGTGAAGGCGATGAAGCTGATGAAGCCTGACGCCAGTTGCAGCACCGTCTCCCGCCGGCGGATCACGAGCGTCGCCAGGTCGTTATTCATGGCCGGAGGGTCGTCGGCCGCGGGCCGGCCGGTATCATAGCCGGCCATATTCAGCAGCCGCCCGGCCAGGCGGTCGCTGACCCGGCTGACCAGCCAGGCGAGGCCGAAGACCACAACCACAAAGACGAGTTGCAGCGGAAAGCGAACCAACGGGAAGTATGTCACCAGAGCCTGGGCCGTGGGCGACGATCCGATGACCGATTCCAGCAGAGTCACGTCGCTGATGTTGGCGGCGCGCAGGACGCCCACCACCAGCGCGGTCAGCCCCAAAATGACCAGGAGCGGGATGAGGATCAGCAATATCAGCCGGCGTCTCATAGCGGGTTATCGTCCTTGTCTTGCGAGCCTTTGCCTTGCAGGGGGATGCCCGCCGCCCTGAACCGGTCGTGAACGACGGCGTGGATGGCCATCTGCGCCTCGTCCTCCCATTTCTGATCCGTCTTGCCGAAGAGAAACACGTCCACCGTCGCGCCGAGGACGCCTTCCAGCCCCATCGGCTGCCACGGCTCCATCAGTTGCGGCACCAGGTCCGGCGACTCCGGGGCCATCTCTGTGAGCAAGGCTACGGCCCGACGCAGGTCTTTGGCGGCGATGGGGAAGGAGGCATAGACGCCGATGAAGTTCCCGCGGCTGTAGTTGCGGAAGATGCGCAGGTCGCCGAACGGGATAGACGTCAGCTCCCCCGACCGCGCCCGAACGGAGAGAAAACGCAGGTCAACCGATTCGACCGTGCCCTCCACCGACTTCTCGAATAGCTTGTAGTAGATACGGTCGCCGATGGCCAGGTTGTTCTCGAAAATGTTGGTGATGCCACCCAGGAGATCGCCGATGGGCAGTCGCGCGCCCCAGGTGAGACCGCTGGTGAGCGCGGCGACGATCAGCGCCAGATCGTCGCGGGCGATGAACTGGGCCGCGGCGAGGAGTGTGCCGGCAACGATGGCCGTGAAGGCGATGATGCTGGAGAGGATTTGCTGCACCGTCCGGCGGCGCGTGGGCTGCAGGACGGCGGGCAGTTCGTCGGCGACCCCCTCGACCGCAGTCAATCGCTCGGCCAGCGGCTCGCCCAGCACCCACTCGGTCAGGCGGTCGCGGCGGCGAAACACCCACAGCGCGGCAGCCATGGCCAGGCCGATGAACAGGAACTGGAACGGCAGCAGCAGCAACCGGACGGTGAGCGTGGCCAGCTGCAGCTCGACCGGTGTGCCGTCGAACAGCTCCGCCACCAGCATGCCCGCCGGGTTGTTGCCGGAGACGAAGGCCAGGCCCACCATGAGGCTGATACCGGCCAGAGCGAGCCAGAGCGGGCTGAGCAGCCAGAAAAGAATGCGGCGCGCGTTCACTATGGGGTTAAGTCCACTCCAATTCTAACCATGGTGCGGCATTGTAATTCGCTATGGGATGATTGCCAATAATCGGATTCACGGCACAATAGAAGTGACGTCGATTGGGAACGTCGCGCAGGGCAGGGGTTGGAACCCGCCCCTGTAGCTATTGTAATAATTGCCGGCAACAGGGAAAGAGTGGACTGATGTCGAATAAATCTGAACACCCGCGTATCGGCCTGGTGCTGGGCGGCGGCGGCGCGCGCGGTCTGGCCCATATCGGCGTGCTGAAGGTGCTCCATCGCGAGCAAATCCCGATCGATCTGATCGCCGGGACGAGTATGGGCGGTCTGGTGGGGGCGCTCTTCGCCGCCGGCGTACCCATCGAGACGGTCGAGACGGAAATCGGCCGCCTGAGCCATCTGTCGGAGCAGATCAAGCTGGTGGATCTGCATGTCTCCTCGGCCGGTCTCAGCGTGAGCGGGCGGCGCATCTACAACCTGATGGCCGATCTGTTGGGCGAAGACCTGACCTTCGCCGATTTAACTCTGCCGCTGTCGATGGTGTCGGTCGATCTCCACACGGGGCGTGATGTCGTCCTGCAAGGCGGCCGGGTGATCGACGCGGTGCGGGCGACTATCTCCGTGCCGGGCGTTTTCGAGCCGGTCGATCTGGGCGATTATCGCCTCGTCGACGGCGGTGTGCTCGACAACGTGCCGGTCGATGTGGCCCAAACGATGGGGGCGGCGCGCACCATCGCCGTCGATGTGCTGCCGAGCTTCAGCCGCAACCGGCCCGGCCTGCGGCCGATTGAGTCCGGCCTGCGTTTGTCATTCGCTCCATCATCGCTGAATGAGATCTACAATGTGCTCATGATCATGCTCGCCGCGCAGACCGATTGCCGCCTGCGCGAGTTCCCGCCCGATTTGCTGATTCGCCCCGAGCTTCCGGCCGAGGTCACCCTGCTGACCGGGTTCGGCCGCGCGGCGGAGATCGTCGCCGCGGGGGAGAAGGCGGCCGAAGAAGCGTTGCCGCAGATTCGCGCGCTTTATGCGTAAGGGAGATCAGAATCGCAGGAGGAGGAGGGCTACCCCCACGCCGACAGCCAGCACGACGCCGGCGACCAGTTCGATGGCATAAGCCGCCTTGCTTTGACCCTGGGTCAGCTGCGGCCACGCCAGAATGACGTGGGGCAGAGCCACCAGCGGCACCAGCAGGAATTGGCCGAACATGACCAGCGTGACGATGATCAGCCGCTCGGCGATGCCGACGAACTTGTTCGGCCCGGCCAGAAAATTGGGGGCCTTGTCCTTGGCCGCCGCGTAAGCAATATACTTGAGCAGCACCCAGGCGGGCATGGTGATGAACGCGTAGGCCGTGGCCGTCGTCAGCAGCGGCGTCTCGTTGGCGCTTTGCAGGATTCCGCTCCAGATGTGCCCCCATTCCAGATAGCCGCCCGACACAAGCGCCAGGATGATGATGGCCATATGGGTCAATTGGTCGAGGGAGAAGCGCAGCAGCGGGGGGATTTGGGCCTTGTGGAAAAATTGCAGGCTGTCGATGAGGAAGTGGCTGCCGCCGATAATCAGGACGCCGCTCCACCACATGGGGGGAAACGGGAGCGCGAAGGCAAACGTCACCAGAAACAGGATTAAACTGTGGACGGCCACGCCGCGAAATTCGCGGGCCTTCCATTGGGCCAATGAATCCCACTGTAATACATAATCGCCCACCAGATGGGCGAGGAACATCGCTATTACCATATCTCTAACGGGTTATCGCTACACCAGATTTCTTAAGCTTGTAGTTTGCAGCTTTAGCTGCGTTCCCCGAGCGGCGCTGAAGCGCCTGACTACGAACGAACGATCATTTAGTGAAATATGCACTGAAGATTTCTTAAGCTTGTAGTTTGCAGCTTTAGCTACGTTCCCCGAGCGGCGCTGAAGCGCCTGACTACGAACGAACGATCATATAGTGAAATATACACTGATGATCATATAACAATATTTCCCCGCGTGCTGTAACTTACGTTACACGAATCGTGTTGAGTCAGGTTTCGGGAATAGCCTATTCGTCCTGCCCCGTCAGCTGAGACAGGTCGGCGAGGACGGCCCGCAGGGCGTCGAGTTCGCGGCCGTATGTGGCCCAATCCCCATCGCGCTGCGCGGCCTCGGCCGCCTGCATGTGGGCATTGGCCGCCGCCACCAGCTGCTCCAATGTCTCCGGGACGGGCGTCGCGCCGGCGCCTCCGGCCGGCGGTTCGTTGACGCCCGGTGGTTCGTCTGGCGTCAATGGCGCGGTCGTCGTCGTTCCCTGGGCCAGCGCCAGCAGCGATCCCCTCAACGTCTCGGCCATGGCGATCGAGGTGTTGCCGGCGGTGACGATGCGTTTCAGTTCCGGCAGGGCGCTCGTCTCCGAGAGCAGATAGACCGGCTCGATATAGAGGAAGCTGCGATTGATGGGCAGCACCAGCAGATTGCCGCGAATGACGTTGGAGCCGCGCTGATCCCACAGCGAGAACTGCTGCGAGATGATCGGCTCCTGATTGATGCGCCCCTCGATCTGGATGGGGCCGAAGATCAACTCCTGCTTGGGCAACTCATAGACGATGAGCTGCCCGTAATGGGCCGGGTCGTTGCGGGCCGCCATCCAGCCGATCATGTTGTTGCGCGTGGCCGGGCTGAAGGGCAGGATGAGCAGGTATTCCGATTCGTCGGAGCCGGGCAGGGGCAGGATGACGTAGTACGGCTCGGCGGTCGTTTCGCCCGTGTTCGATATCTCCGTGGGAATCTGCCACAAATCTTCCTTGTTGTAGAAGACGCGCACATCGGTCATGTGATAGGTGATGTACTGGCGCGACTGGATGGTGAACAGGTCTTCGGGATAGCGGACGTGGGCTTGCAGGTCGGCGGGCATCGCGCTCATCGGCTGGAAAACGCCGGGGAACGCGCGGGCATAGCTGTTGATGATGGGGTCGGACGGATCGCTCAAATAGTAGTTGACCGTGCCGTTGTAGGCGTCGAGCGTTATCTTGGCCGAATTGCGAATGTAGTTGATGGTATGGCTGCGCTCATACTGACCCTCGGCGGCCGTGGTGCCAGGCTTCTCGGTGATCTGCATGGGCGTGGCATAGGGGAAGGCGTCGCTGGCGGTGTAGGCGTCCTGCATCCAGATCAGCCGTCCCGCGTCGTCGACGACCATGTAGGGGTCGCCGTCGAGGATCAGGAATGGAGTGATCTCCCGAATGCGCGACTGAACCTGCCGCCGAAACTGGGCGCGGGTCGTGGATGTGATGTCGTTGGACAGCAGGATGTTGGGATCGCCTTCGCGCAGGACAAAGGCCAGTCGCTTCAGCCAGGTATCGAGGACGACGCCGCCCTCGCCGCTGTAGTTCGTGTAGATGTTTGAATCGCCGCTCGGGTAATCGAACTCCTGGCGATTGCTGCCCACATACACCGTGTCGGTGGTCAGTTCGCCGTAGTAAATCTCGGGGCGCGTCACTTTGACGGAAGTATTGCTCTCGGGCGGGAAGTCCTTGATGAAAAATTCGGGCTGCCCGTCGCGGGTCACCTCGTTGACGGGGTTCATGACGATGCCGAAGCCGTGGGTGAACTCCAGCGAGCGGTTGACCCACGACGGGGCGGGCAGCTTGCGCTTGTCCAGTTCGCGCGTGCCGAGCATCACCTGGCGCTGCTTGCCGTCGATCATATAGCGATCGATGTCGACGTCGCTGAAGTCGTAGTACGGCCGCAGCCCCTGCAGCTGGCGATAGGTTTGCTCCAGCGGCCGCCAGTCCCACAGGCGGATATTGCTCAGCACGTCCTCGTTTTCCAGCAGGTCGCGCGGCTGCAAATCCTCGACCTGGCCGAACTCGCGGGTCTCCACCCGATCCAGCCCATAGGCGAAGCGGGTCAGCTCGATATTGTATTCGATGTAGGGAGTCTCCAGCGTCAGCTCGTTCGGCTCGACGACGTAGCGCTGGATGATGCCGGGCAGCAGCCCGCCGCCCACGACCGCCACCAGCACCCACAGGCCGCCGGCGATGAGCGGCAGCCGCAGATTGGGCCGAAAGACGTTGTAGAGCAGCGCCAGCCCGGTGAGGACGGCGAGAATGATCTGCAAGCGCAAGGCCCAGATGACCACGCTCATGTCGGTGTAACTCGCGCCATAGGCCACGCCGCGCGACGAGTAGAGCAGCCCGGCGATATCGAAGAAGTAGTCCACCGACCAGACGAACAGGAGAAGCGCCCCCAGCGCGGCGGCATGGGCGCGCAGAAGCGGGGCGGCGAGCGGCCGCCATCGACCGCGCTGCAGTTCGCCCAGGTTGATCGTCGTGTAGATCATCGGCAGGCCGGCCAGCGTGATGAGCAGCAGCATGAAGAGCCAGCCCTGGAGGAAACGGTAGACCGGCAAATTGAAGATATAGAAGGCGGCGTCGCGGCCGAAGACGGGATCGACCACGCCGAACGGCTCCGCGTTCAGATAGAGCAGCAGCTCTTCCCATTGGCTGCCCGCGGCCAGCGCGAACAGGATCGCCAGAACTGCGGCAGCGACGAGAATGAGGGTTCGCGTCCGGGGGTGGGCCAGAGCCTCGCTCGCGCCGTTGACGGTTCCACCGTTGACGGTGCCACCGGTAACGGTGCCACCACTGGTGGACCGCAGCGCGCGGTTGCGGGCGAACAGCCAGTTGCCCGCCAGGAACGCCATGGCGACGAGGAAAGCGACGACGAAAGCCGCCACCCACACGCCCAGCCGCTTCAGGAACAGATCGCGGAAGCCGAGCGCGCCGAACCACAGGTAGTCGGTATAGAAATCGGCGATGGAGCCGAGGCTGAAGAAGAGCAGCAGCAGCAGAAAGACCAGCAGCATCATCCGGTTGACGCCGCGCGGCCGCGACGAGGGGGTGACGGTGCGGCGCGGGGGGCGGCCGCCATCATCATCATCGCGGTCGGCGCGCCAGCCGGCTTCTTCCATGGCCCGGCGAAAAACTTCGGGGATATCGAAATCGTCCTGTTTCATGGGTACGTCTATTCATTGTAGCCCCAAACGGGGCATCTTCGCCACATCTTCACCGTCGCCGTCGAATGAGCCGGCGCAGGGGCGCGTCAAGCTCGCTCCAGATGCGGCGGGCTTCCGCTTCGGCCGCCTCGTCGGATGCCCCATCGTCCATCGCGCCATACCGCCGGGCGGCGAACAGCCCGGCCAGCCGTTCGATGGCCTGCCGCAGCGGCCGGACTTCGGACATATCGAACGCTGACGCGGCCGCCATCGCCTCCGCGAACTCCGCCGGCGTTTGCGACGGCTCGACGACGACGCCCAGCCGGGCCGCGCCCGCCTGCAAGCGGGCATACGCGCTCTCTACCTCATCGAGATCCGCGTAGCGCGGCGCGAACAGGGCCGGAATACGCCCGCCCTGGAGCCGGAGCGCGACCAGAACCAGCGCAGCGACGGCCAACACCATCGCCCAGGGGAACTCACGCCGAGGGGCGCGTTGGGGGATGGCCGGTGAGGGGGACGGGGGCGTGGGCGCGGCCGGCGCGTCGCCTGTCACCCCCGGAGCGGCCGCGGCCCCCACGACGGCAAACGGCGCGGTCGGCTCGAACTCCACCCAGCCGACGCCGGCGAAATAGACCTCGGCCCAGGAGTGGGCGTCCAGCAGGCGAATGGTCTGCACGCCGGCGGCGTCGGGCGGCCGCTGCATGAACCCGACGCCCAGCCGCGCCGGCAACCCCACGGCGCGAGCCATGACCACCATCGCCGAGGCGTAGTAATCGCAAAAGCCCGTCTGCGCGTCAAAGAGGAAATAATCGACGATATCGACGTCCGCGGGCGGGGGTGGCAGGTCGAGCGTGTAGGGGTACTGGTGCAGGAAGGCCTCGATGGCTCGCGCCTGATCGTAGGGCGACAGAGAGCTGCCCTCGGGCGCGGCAATCCGGCGCGCCAGATCGAGAACACGCCGGGGGATGCTGTCGGGCAAGCCCGTGTAGCGCGCGCGAATCGTGGGCGGCACGTCTTCCGGCCGGGCGGCGCGCAGCTCGTCGGGCGTGGCCACGACCACTGTCGATTCGGCCGCATAGCGTGCCGGCGGGTCGTTTTGGCCGAGCGCGCCGACGAAATCATCCTGCCCGCGCCAGGCTGTCATGACATCGTGGCTGAAAACCGCCGGGCGGCCGAGCGTGTAGCGCGTGATCCGCTGGTCCTGGAGCCAATCGACCTGCTGCGTGATGCGCACCAATGTCCCCGCGACGGGCGGCGCCATTGGCGGCGTGATGGGTTGGCCGCCGGCAAACGCTTCGTTTCGCTCCGGGGAGCGCCGCCAGCCGTCGCCGGTGTACTCGTCATAGCTGGTGTAGCGCCAATGGAAGCGGGCGAGATCGGCCGCGGGTTCGGCGCGATAGGTGGCCGTCATTACGGTCGTGGCGGCGAGGTCGGGGCTGCCGCCAAGCAGGAATGAGCGCGGCAGTCCCTCGCTCCCGCCCGCCGGCCGGCCGGAGATAGCCACCCCGCCAAAGGCGCGATCCAGCATCTCCTCGGCGGCCGTGACGACCCGCCAGTTCTGGAACGGCTCGGCGATGGCCCGCAGATTGACGGCCGGCAGGACGGCCGCCAGCGACATGACGCCGATGCTGAGACCGGCGGTGTAGAAGAGGAGGTCCGTGCGCACGTCGGCCGGGTAGTCGATCCCCCGTGCTTCCCATGTCTCTTCGCGAAACAGATGGGCCAGGTAAACGCCGCCGGTGATCGCCGCTCCGAAGAAGAGCGCCACCCAATACAAACCCGCCCGGCCGTAGAATGTGTTGGCCGCCAGGGCAAGCCCGACGAGCGTGAGGCCCAGGAAGGGGCGACGCATCCGGTAGGCGCTCCACGGCAGGAAGGCGGCCACCAGCCAGCCGGCCAGCGCCAAACCCAGGGCGAAGGCGGCCGTCTCGCTGCTGCGGCCGCCACTCGCCACCGCCCGGAACCAGCCCGCCATGCGACCGAGGAAGAGAGCCGCCCGCAGGCGGGCAAATTCGGCGACGGCCGCCGGCCCGTGCGCGAGCAACGCGCCGTCCGGCCGGAGATCGGCGACGAGAACCAGCGCCAGCGCCAGTCCCATGACGATGAGAATCGCCCCGGCCGCCCACGGCCTGATTTTGCTCTGCGCCAGGATGAAGGCGCTGATGAATCCTGTCGTCAGGACAGGGATGATGAAGCCGTCGTCGCGAACCCAGCCCACCTGCTGCACCGAGAACAGCAGGCCGGCCAGCGCCCCCGCCAACAGGAAGAACGGCAGCCAGCCGTAGCGGGGTCGGAGTCGGGTTGAGAGGCGGATGAGCCAATGGGTTTCCATGGTTGCGCTCAGGCATCCTCGGGGCGACGTACGGCCACCGCCTTGCCCGTGCCGGTGACGCGAAACTCCCAATAGCCGTGATGGGCTTCCGTGGTGACCGGGCGGCCAAGCTCGCCCCGGCGCACGACCGCGCAGCGGATACCCAGCCGGTTGATCGCCTGCCGCAAGGCCTCGCTATGGCCCTCGCCGCCGAATGAGGCGCGATCGAGCAGCACGACGCGGCATTCGACCCCCTGTCGCGTTAGTTGGGCCAGCTGCGGCAGCCAGCCGGCATCGGCCGTGGGGGTGATGATGACGGCCGCCGAGCCACGCCGCGCCGAACGCCCCAACTCGCGCAGCGCCCGATTCAGGTCGATCTCGCCGTCGGCGCGCAGCAGGGCCAGCGCCCGCAGGACGCGCCATTGTTGCCCCTCGCCCAGCCCCGGCGTCACGATTTGCGGCTCGCGGCCGTAGGCGTTCAGGCCGGCGCTGCGCGTCTCGCCCAGCGCCCTGGCGGTTAGTGACGCCGCCAGCAATACCGCCTGCTCCTCCGTCCCGTCCGCGCCCTCGCCCAACTGGACGGCGGCGTGGCAATCGATCACCAGCCGGACGTCCCCGGCGGCGTCCCGCTCGAACTGGCGCACGTAGAGGGAATCGCGGCGGGCGGTCGTCGGCCAGTGGATCCGGCGATACGGGTCGTGGGTCTGGTATTCGCGCACTGTGGCCGCGTTGATCGTGGCGAGCGGCGAGCGTTCGCGGCTGCGCGAGCGCCCCTCGACGTGCCCCGGCGGCAGCGGAATGGGCAGGGCGGTGTGGATGGGCGGGTGGATGACGATCTCCTGGGACGCCTCGTAGCGGCGTGACACGCGGAACAGGCCAAACGGATCGCCGCTGAGAATCTCCCAGGGGCCGAGGTGATATTGACCGCGACGGACGCAGACCGACGATTGCCGCCAGCGAACGTGATCGCTCGCCCCGACGCTGCGCACCGCGCCGATGCGATAGCCGGGCAGGTTGGAGTGGTCGCGAATCTCCACCCACAGGGCGGGCAGGGCGGAGCGGTTGAACAACGCGAACTCCTCCTCCATCCGATCGCCGACGGAGACCCAGCCGAACAGCAATCGACGCTCGGCCGCCAATCCGCGCGCCAGCGCCCAGGCCCAGATGAAGGCGATAGCGATGAGCGCGGCCGTTCCGGCCAGCAGCGTCGTCCAGAGACGGTCGGGGAGAAGCAGGGCGGCCGCAACCAGCGCCGCCGGCCCCAGAAATGGGAGGCGGGAAACCACGCCGATGCGCGCGTCGCCGTCTCCGATCAGGCTGCGATTGAGGCGATCCGGGAAGGTTGACCGGCGACCGGGGGTGGTGGCGACCATGGCTCTAGTGTGCCATAAGCCGCGCCGGAGGGCCAGAGGCTCGTCAGCGCGCGCCGAACCAGGCGCGCAGGTCGCTGATGCCGGCAGCGGGCAGCTTGTGGCCGCTGTCGTATTCGTGATAGTCCAGATCGGCCCCCGCCCGGCGCAGCAGATCGACCGCGAATTGGGTCTGGTCGCGGGGCACGGTGTGGTCTTGCGTCCCGGCAGCCATGAAGACCGGCATCCCCTCCAGCTTGCCCGCGACCTGATCCGGGGCGACTTCGGGCGCGAAACCCACCAGCCCGGCCATGCCCCGCACCAGCTTCGGCGTGGTGAGCGCGGTGGCCAGAGAGACGGCCGCGCCCTGGCTGAAGCCCAGCAGGTAGACGCGCTCCGGATCGGCGTTGTAGAGTGAAGGCAGGGCGCGCAGGAAGCGGGTCAGCGCCTCGACCGCCGGGCCAAACTCCGCCAGTTCGGGCCACTTGTCGGGCGGCGGCAGCCACGAGAAATAGCCCTGTTCGGGCAGCGGCGCGCGCGGGGCCACGACCAGCCACGGCCTGGGGATTGTCTTGCGAAACACCCACATCACGTCCTCGCTGCCCATGCGGCCGTGGAGCATCACCGCGGTCGGGTAGGGGCCTGGCCCCGACGGCATTTGATAGCGATAGATAAGCCCGGCCTCGAATCGTTCCGGCCCGGTTTGCACAAGTTGGGGTGTATTTTCCGCGTCCATAATAAAAAAATGAGGTGGCAGTAAGACGGGCGTCCTACTGCTCACCTCTGGGGGGGGAGCCAATTACTAGTATACATATTGCCGGAATTTTGTCAATATAAATTATTTTATTG
>DAOMSB010000058.1:0-12463 GCA_035446145.1 Promineifilum sp. (SeqCode)
TGATTCTGGAGAGGTCGCATAGTCTGGCCTAGTGCGCACGATTGGAAATCGTGTATCTCGCAAGGGATCGCGGGTTCGAATCCCGCCCTCTCCGCCACCTGGTTGGATACGATCATAAGGGCCCTACGAATTGATCCGGTCAATTCGTGGGGCTCTTGTCTTTTAGCAGCAATCGCGATGGTTGATACTAAGTAGCAACCCCATTGCTGTTGTTTCATTGCTGCCCCATTAAAGCTTCACTATGTATAGCTCATTGTCGTTAGTCCCTGGAAATTCACATATGTGAATATATTTCATATATGTGAGTGTTTTAAATTCATTAGAGTAGAATAAGCAACATTAGCGACTGCTTACGGGAAAGTTTTAGCCATCGATTGGTATAGTCGCGCGAAATCAGATGGTTTTGCGCAGAACTGGCAAAAGGGAATGTCCTTCGAACGGCTTAAGCTATTAGCATCTGTGGCGGAACTCTATTACGTTGAGGGCTGTGGACAGGCTGAAATTGCCAGCCGCTACGGTTACTCTCGCTCTGCTATCTCGCGTTTATTGGCCGAGGCGCGCGAAAACCGCCTTGTCGAAATTCGAATCAACCATCCGATCCAGCGAGATACGGAACTCGAATACACCCTGCGCGATAAATTCGCCCTCGATTCCGTCTTCGTCGCTCAACGCGGCAATCTGTCCTATGAACGTACATTGGCCCTTCTGGGTCGTATTGCCGCCGGTTATCTGGAAGGCGTGCTGAATAACGACGATATCGTCAGCATATCATGGGGCACAGCCGTCTATGAGACGGTCAGCGCGTTGCGACCACGGAGGTTGCGTGGCACCAAAGTCATTCAAATGATCGGTGGTCTGGGTATAGGCGATTCGCAAATTGATGGGCCGGGCGTGGCTTTTCGAATGGCAGCATCATTGGGAGCCCAATGCTATACCCTCAACGCGCCGCTCATCGCCGCCGATCGTCGAACTCGCGATTCACTCTTGTCATTGAGAGCGGTGCGGGATGCCCTGGCTCTGGCCCTCATGGCTGACTATGCTCTGGTAGGTATCGGCAGTATTGATCAGGCTCGCGCGAGTTTGTTGCGGTCGGGCTATCTGAACCTTGCCGAACTGGAGGCCATTCAAGTTACGGGCGCTGTTGGAGATATCTGCGGCACGCATTTCGACGCTGAGGGTCATATCCTCGATATCGATGTGAATAGCCGCGTAGTTGGCATCTCGCTGCCCGAACTTCGCTCCGGCCCATGCAAGGTCGTCGCCGTCAGCGGCGGCAAGGTGAAAGCGCCGGCGATAGCAGGCGCCCTGAAAGGCAAATTGATCGATATCCTGGTGACTGATAGCAACGCTGCCGAAGAGGTGCTTTCGTTGACCTTGTAGCGAGGTGGCGCAGAAGGGGAGATGTGAGGAAGCGATGTCTACAATTACTATAACTATTGAACACGAAGCAGGCCTTCACGCCAGACCTTTGGCCAAATTCGTCAAGGTAGTCAAGCAGTATGATGCGACCGTCGAAGTGACCAATCTGACGCGCGAAAAAGGCCCTGTCAATGGTACCAGTCCACTCAAGCTGATGCTGCTGGCTGTCTCGCAAGGACATACTATCGAGATCAGTGCCCAGGGGCCACAGGCCGACGAAGTACTGCAAGCGCTGCGGTTGTTGATCGAAAATAACTTCGAGGGAGAAGAGTGATGAAAGAACTGGTTGACGCACTCGCCACAAACGCCGGTTTCTTCTTCGTGCTTTTGGCCATTATGTGGGGATTGCAATTTGTGCTGGCTTTCTATCAGCTACGTCGCTTCAACCGACGAATATTTGAAGTCAGAAAGCACGGCAAAACGGCTGTCGGCCTAAGCGGTGGCCGTTACAGTGGCCGTACCTATGCAATCCTGGCAATCGACGAGACAGGCCATATCGTTCATGCCGAACATTTCGCGGGGGCGACAATCTTTGCCCGATTGCGCCCCGTGCCCGATTTGATCGGTATGACGTTGGACGATATGCGGGCAGCGCTGCCGCAACTCCCGCTATCCGGCAAGAGCCAAAAATCATTTATCAATGCGGCCGATTATCTGCAGGAAGCGCCGAAGGTAGTCCAGGATGTTGAAACCCAGCCTGCCTGATCGCCTGCAATATCATTAACCAAGGAGGGCCTATACGTTCGAAGAAAGCATACAGGGCGACTTATCCATACTTTATGCAGTGAAGCACCACTTCAATTTTTGCGTAAACATTTAATCACGGAGGTAAGAAATGGATTTCCTTGTTCGATTAGCAGAAGGGTTCATCGGCCTTTTTCAACAGGGCGGTGAAGTCTTCGTCAGTCTGGTAACCGGCATTGTTCCCTTATTGATCATCCTGTTGACATTCGTCAACGCGTTGATCGCCCTGATAGGTACCGAACGGATCGACCGTGTCGGTGAATGGGCAGCGCGTCCGGGTCTCGTTTACTACCCGGTACGCTATATCCTGCTCCCGTTCCTTTCTGTGTTCTTCCTGACCAACCCGATGGCCTATACCATGGGACGTTTCCTCCCCGAGCGTTACAAGCCGGCGTTCTATGACGCGGCCGTCTCCTATGTTCACCCGCCGACGGGTATTTTCCCGCATATCAATCCGGGCGAGTTGTTTGTCTGGCTGGGCATCTCGGCCGGCATCACCGCGCTGGGTCTATCGGTTGTTCCCTTGGCCGTCCGCTATCTGTTGATCGGCCTTGTGGTCATTTTTATCCGCGGCATCGTGACTGAAATTCTTACCAGTCGCATGTGGTCCAGCGTTCATACCGACGCAGAAGGCGCCTAATCACCCCAGGATAAGGAACTAGAGAGGAAAGCGATGAAAGCACTTAACTCATTTCTCACCAAACTTGGTCGTGGTGTCGGCAATGTCGTCGGGACTTTGTATCAATCCGGCCGCGAGGCAATCGACCAGGTGATCGTCAACATTCTGCCGTTCATGGCGTTTATCGCCCTGGTTATCGGCATCATTCTCAAGACCGGCGTTGGTGACTGGATCGCCAATGCGCTGGCCCCGTTGGCCGGCAATATCTGGGGATTGATCATCATCTCCATCATCTGTGCTATCCCGGTCCTGTCCCCCCTGTTGGGGCCGGGCGCCGTTATCGCTCAGGTCGTTGGCACGCTGATCGGCAGTACGCTGATCGCCAGCGGTTCGATGTCCGCCCACCTGGCCCTGCCGGCGTTGTTCGCCATCAACCCACAGGTCGGCTGTGACTTCATCCCGGTCGGCCTGGCCCTTGGCGAGGCGGAACCGGAGACGGTCGAGGTAGGCGTTCCGGCTATTTTGTTCTCCCGGTTAATCACCGGTCCGGTTGCGGTCATCCTGGCCTGGCTTGCCAGCTTCGGGCTGTATCCGGGGTACTAAAATTCGTTGATCCGATTTGATGGAACCGGGCGAGCCTTATCGCTTGGCCCGGTTCCATGTTCAACCCAGATAGATAAGGAGTCAAACCTGTGAGCGAAGAAAAGCAGTATCGTAAAGTAAAAGTCACTGCCGGCAAGCGCGGATGGGGAGGGCCGCTCGTCATTGAGCCGAAGCCGGATAAGCCCTATATCTACTGTGTGACGGGCGGAGGTATTCATCCGATCGCCCAGCGCATCGCGGACCTGACCGGTGGTGAAGCGTTTGATGGTTTCAAATCAAAGCGTGATTTCAGTGAAATTGCGGTGGCGGTCATCGACTGTGGCGGCACGGCGCGTATCGGCGTCTATCCGATGAAGGGCGTGCTAACCATTGACATACATGCGACCAAGCCATCCGGCCCGCTGTTTCGCTTCATCAAAGCTGAGAACTTCGTTTCCGGCGTTGGCCCGGACGACATTCAATTAATCGATTAGGATAGCCGTGATCAAATTTGAAGGTCGCGTGACGGCCATTGGGCCATATGTATCTGAATTTATCGATGCCGGGATTCTTGTTCTCTTCGGCCAGGGCGCGCCGGAGGAGTTGGCCGAGTTTGCCATTCTTCATGACGGCACAACGCTTCAGGGCGAACTGAGGGCCGGGGATACTGTTTGCGTCGACGAAGCTTGCTTTCAGGTGTTGGCTGTCGGTGAAGTTGCCGGCGCGAATCTGTCGAATCTTGGCCATTTGGTGTTGAAGTTCAATGGTGAACATGAGGTCGAGATGCCCGGTGATGTATGTGTAGAAGCAGGCCGGATTCCTGAAGTGATAATCGGCACGATAATCCGTGTAGAAGGATAAGAAAACCATGAATACGCTGCGCGATCGGTTGCGGTCGTATGAAGCAAAATACGGCCCGATTCGGGTTGGGCTTGTTGGGGCGGGCCAAATGGGCACCGGTCTGATGAGCCAGATGGAAAAGATGAACGGGATGAAAGTGATGGCCGTCGCCGACATATTGCCGGGACGTCCCGCGGCTGCCTATGTTGAAGCAGGCGTCGCCGCTGGGCAAGTCCACGAGACGGACGATCCTGTCCGGGCTGCTCGCATCCTCCAGGAGGGCGGCCGTGTTGCCACTACCTCCAGCGGCATCCTGGCCCAGATCGATAATATCGATCTCGTCGTTGAATGTACCGGTGTGCCGGAAGTCGGCGCGGCCGTCTGCTATGATGCGATTATGGCCGGCAAAAACATTGTCAATATGAATGTCGAGGCGGATGCGACTATCGGCTACTATCTGGCCCAACTGGCCCAGGAGCGAGGCGTAGTCTACTCTCTGGTGGCCGGCGACGAGCCGGGTTCGATCAAGGAGCTATATGATTTCGCCGACACGCTTGGTTTCGAGATCGTGACCATCGGCAAGGGCAAGAACAACCCGCTCGACCGCACCTGCAATCCCGACCACGTTGCCGAGAAGGCGCGCCGAAACAATATGAGCGCCAAGATGCTGGCTTCCTTCGTGGACGGCACCAAGACGATGGTCGAAATGACATCTGTCGGCAATGCGACCGGCTTTGCTCCTGAAGTGCGCGGCGCCTATGGGCCGCAATGTACTGTGAAGGATCTGCCGAAAGTATTCGTGCCGAAGGCCGATGGCGGTATCTTCAACGCCCGCGGCGCGGTCGATTACGCTGTCGGTGATGTTGCGCCAGGGGTCTTCATTATTATTACCACCGACCAGCCAAAGATCATCGCCGATTTACGCTATCTGCGTTTGAGCGGCTACGGCGACTATTGGGCCATCTATCGTCCCTATCACCTGGCTAATCTGGAGACACCCATCACCATCGCTAACGTGGCCCTGGATGGTCGCCCAACCGCTTTGACGACGCGGCCGCCGGTTGCCGAGACGATCGCTGTCGCCAAACGCGACCTGATGCCCGGCGATACAATCGATTCACTTGGCGGCTACACGGCCTACGGCATGATCGATAAAGCCGGCACAGCCGCGGAAGAAGGGATTGTCCCTCTGGGTCTGGTCGTCGGTGCCAAAGTTTTGCGCCCCATCAGGATGGGCGAACCGATACATTATGATGAAGTTCAACTGAACGAGAGCCAGACCATCGTCGAATTGCGGCGCCGGCAGGATGAAATGGTGCGTCAGGCGGCTGCCTGAACATGAGCTGGTACGATGCCAAAATCCGCGGTCATTGAAACCTACCAATACCTGACCGGAAGCCGGGGCAGGCGCGGCGGAGCCGGCAACGCGGCCGTCGGCCGCCAAGTGCGCGAGACGATCATCCCGCGGCGGATGCGGGAGGCCTTCATTGCTCATGCTCGGTTGGTGGTTGACCATGGGCTGACGGCCGGCACGTTGACGGAAATGAGCCAACGCCTGGATGAAGCGCTGTTCATTATCACCGCGCCGGGGAGTTGGGCGGCCACCTTCGGAGAGGACGATCTGCGAATCGGCGCGATCCATGAGCAAAAGAGCCTGGCTCAGGAAGAGATGCCGCGCCATGCCCAATGGCATCGACTCATCTATGGCGCCGGTGTGGCTGATGCTGTCCTGTTGAGCCAGCCTCCGGCTGCGCTGACCGCTGCTGCGCTCCGACTGGTGCCGGCACCTGAGTTGTTGGTAGACGCGGCCGCGGACATTGGTTCCCTCGCCGTGTTTGAGATTGTGGATCCGGCGGTTTTGCCGTCCGATGATGAGCTTGTTGGCCGACATGCGCTGCTTCTTCCAGGCTATGGCCTGCTTAGTTGGGGCGACGACTTGTCACAGGCAATTGCTCGTGCGGAGATGGTCAATCGCTGGTGCGATATTATGTTGAGATCATGTAAATTCAATGAACGATAAACCACTCTATGAAGCGCTCAGCGCAGAAGATACGGCGCGATTGTTGCGCGAAATCGGCCCCGAACGCAGTCGTGAGATGCTCCAAACGATGATGCTCATCCGGGCATTTGAAGAGCGGGCACAGGAGTTGTTCTCGTTGGGGCGTGTCCACGGCACGATGCATCTTTCCATTGGGCAGGAAGCCTCGGCGGTGGGCGCTAATTTCGCGCTGACCAACCACGACTATCTGCTCAATACCCACCGTGGGCATGGACATGTCCTGGCCTGGGGGAGTGAAGTCGACCTGATGATGGCCGAATTCCTGGGCAGAGAGGCCGGTTACTGCCGCGGCCGCGGCGGCTCGATGCACATTGCCGACGTAAGCCGCAACAACCTGGGAGCCAACGGCATTGTCGGCGGCGGTATTCCCATCTCGGTCGGTGTCGGTCTCAGCATTAAATCTCGCAAGACAGATCAGGTTTGCCTGAGCGTCTTTGGCGACGGCGCGGCCAATGAGGGGGCGTTCCATGAATCGCTCAATATGGCCAGCATATGGGATCTCCCGATCATCTATCTGTGTGAGAATAACCAGTACGCCATGTCCATGGCCGTCAGCCACGCTTTTAATATCGAACGCATCAGCCAGCGTGCCTGCGCCTATAATATCGTAGGAGTGACAATAGACGGCAACGACCCGCTCGCCGTCTACCAGGCCGTGGGCGAGGCCAAAGCTCGCGCCCAGGCCGGCAATGGCCCGACGCTGATTGAGGCCATCACTTACCGGTGGAAGGGTCATTCCAAAAGCGACCGCGAGGCCTATCGCACGCGCGATGAAGTGAAGGAGTGGCAGCAACGCGATCCCATTCCCCATTTTGCCCGTACGTTGGGATTGTCGCAGGAAGAAGTTGCCGCCATGCAAGCCGAAGTTGTGTCGCGCATCGACGCGGCCGTGGCTTTTGCCGAAGCGAGTCCTGAGCCGGAACTAAGCACCATCCTGGAGGGGGTCTATGCGTGAGTTGACCTATGCTGAAGCACTGCGTGAAGCCTTGCGCCAGAAAATGGTGGCAGACGAGCGCATTTTTCTGATTGGCGAAGATATCGGCGTTTATGGTGGCGCGTTTGCCGTCACGGCCGGGCTGTTCAAGGAATTCGGCGCGGAACGGGTCATTGACACACCCATCTCCGAAGCTGCTATCGCCGGTGCCTGCATCGGCGCGGCTCTGACCGGCATGTTGCCCGTTGGCGAAATCCAGTTCATGGACTTTGTCACGCTGAGCATGGAGCAACTGGTATTGCAGGCGGCAAAAATTCGCTTCATGTTCGGCGGCAAGGCAACGGTGCCGATGGTCCTGCGAATGCCGGGCGGATCCGGCACGGGCGCGGCCGCGCAGCATTCCGAAAGTCTGGAGAACTGGTTCGTCCACGTCCCCGGCCTGAAGGTGGTCATGCCCAGTTCTCCCTATGACGCCAAGGGGTTGCTCATCTCCGCCATTGAGGATGAGAATCCGGTCATCTTCGTTGAACACAAGCTGCTCTATCGCACCAAGGGTCATGTGCCCGAAGAGATGTACCGTGTGCCGCTTTCTCAAGCGAACGTCGTCCGGGAAGGGCGAGACCTGACGGTTGTGGCAACCTCCATTATGGTGTCGCGCGCCCTGGAAGCGGCCGAACGTCTGGCTCAGGAGGGCATCGAACTGGAGATCATCGATCCCCGCACCCTCAACCCGCTGGATGAGAAGCCGATCGTCGAGTCAGTGATCAAGACCGGTAAGGCGCTGGTTGTTCATGAGGCGGTCAAGACGGGCGGTTTCGGCGGCGAACTTGTCTCGCGTATTGTCGAAAGCGAGGCGTTTGACTATCTCGATGCTCCCGTTCGCCGCCTGGCCGGGCTTGATATCCCGATCCCCTATAACCGGAACCTGGAATATCATGCGGTGCCGCAGATCGAGAATATTGTCGAGGAAGCCCGGAAGCTGCATCAGGGCGCATACTGATCGCGCCGCGATCTATAGCACGCTGCGTGAGGTATCAGGATGGCAAAAGAAGTTATTATGCCCAAATTTGGGTTCACCCAGGAAGATTCCCAGATCGTCGAATGGCTGGTGAAAGAGGGTGATACCGTTGAGGCGGGCGACCCATTACTTGAGGTTACGACCGATAAGGTCAACATGGAAGTGGAGGCACCGGCATCAGGCATCCTGGCCGGCATTCGCGCTGTCGCCGGGGATACCGTGCCGGTAACGCAAATCATCGCCTACATCCTTGCACCGGGCGAGGCGTTACCCGCTTACGACGCCCCTCCCAGCGCAGTTTCTGCGCCTGCTACAACCGCGAACGCCGAAGAAACAGCGCCGGCAAGCCCGGCCGGCGTGGGTACTACATCAGTTGCTGCCCGATTCGCGGCGGCGATGGGTGTCGATACTTCCCAGGTGCCGGGGACCGGCCCCGGCGGTCGGGTGACGAAACAGGATATTGAGGACTTTCTGGCCCGGCAACCCCAGCCGTCGGGCAAGGTTCGGGCCACGCCGGCTGCTCGGCGCATCGCTCGAGAGACCGGTCTTGATCTGGCCGATGTAAAGGGAAGCGGTCCTCGCGGCCGTGTCCAGGCCCATGAGGCGGCCGCGGCGGCGACGGCAATGACGGCGTTCCCCACGGCCGCACCAATAGCCACGCCGATCATCGAATCTTCGGCAGCCGCGTCCTCTCGAGGCGAATTGGTTCGCGTACCGTTTACCAACATGCGCCGCACTATTGCTCGGACTTTGCAGCGCAGCATGCAAGAAGCCCCGCACATCACCTTCCAGGCCGACATAGACATGACCAACTTGCAGGCGCTGGTCGCACGCGCCAACGAGTTGCGGCCGTCCGACATGGAGACGGTCACGCTGACCGCCGCCCTCACTCGTGCCGTTGCCTGGTGCCTCGGCCGTCATCCGACGATCAACAGCCATATCGGCGATGATGAGATGATCATCTGGCCGGTTGCCAATATTGGCATCGCCGTTGCACTGGAGGATGGTTTGCTCGTCCCGGTGGTGAAGGATGCCGGCGCTAAAGGCATCGGACAATTATCGGACGAAATCCGCGATCTGAGTCGTCGCGCCCGTCAGGGCAAGCTGCGGCCGGATGAATTGGCTGATGGCACATTTTCTATCTCTAATCTGGGCATGATGGGCATCGATCGCTTCACGGCGATCATCAATCCGCCACAGGTTGCTATCCTGGCTGTCGGTCGCACCACTCGGATGTACCTGCCCGACGATCAGGATCAGCCTGTCGTTCGACCTATTTGCACCATGACCTTGTCGGTTGATCATCGCGCTATCGATGGAGCTACGGCAGCTCGCTTTATGGCGGATCTGCGCCGCGTTGTGCAGGCCCCCGAACTTATGGTGCTGTAAAAATGGCTCAAACAGTAACCGGTATTCCCTCTTCTCCCGGCATTGCCATCGGGCCGACCTGGATATTCAACCCACCCAAGGCGGATGTCCATGCTTATAATATCGCTAATCCGGAGGTCGAATGGCGACGAGTCAACGCCGCCATTGCGACGGCGATCGAGCAGCTGGGCTCGCTCAACACTCGTGCCCGCACGACGATTGGTAGTGCCGAGGCGGCGATCTTCGAGGCGCACCAACTGTTGTTACAGGATGAAGACCTGCTGGGCGAAATACAGCAGTTGATTGAGACACGCCGAATTAATGCCGAGGCTGCCGTTCATGAAGCCATCGAGGCCAACGCCGGCGCACTACTCGAATTGGAAGATGAGTATTTTCGCGCCCGAGCCGCCGATCTGCGTGATATTGGTCGACGGGTTATCTATGCGCTGATGGGTATTGCCCCCGATAGCCTGCGTACACCCACAGAGAAGTCAATCATTATCGCGGAGGACCTGACACCCTCGGACACAGTGCAGTTCGACCCCGAATATGTTCTGGGCTTATGCACGATACGGGGCGGCCCGACTTCTCATTCTGCCATTTTGGCTCGTAGCCTGGGTATCCCGGCCGTGGTTAGCGCTCCCCTGGAACGGGAGGGGATGGCCAACGGCACTCCGGCTATTTTAAACGGCAATAATGGCCGGATTACGCTCTTCCCGACGGCCGCTCAACTGGAGGAAGCTCAACGCGCCCGAGCTGCCTACCTGGGTCGATTGGCCGACGACACGGCCCAGCGAGATCTGCCTGCCATCACGCTTGATGGGCATCGCGTTGAGGTTGTGGCCAACATCGGCAATGCGGAAGACGCCCGGCGTGCCATCGCCAAAGGGGCCGAGGGAGTAGGCTTGTTCCGAACGGAATTCCTGTACCTGGATCGAGACACGTTGCCCAGCGAGCGTGAGCAGATAGATGCCTATCGCAGTGTGGCCGACGTGGTGGGGAGCGAGCGGCCGCTCGTGGTTCGCACACTCGATATCGGCGGAGACAAGGCGGTCCCCTATTTGGGCTTTGCTGAAGAGGCTAACCCGTTTCTGGGCTGGCGCGGTATTCGCCTAATCGATCACCATGCCGACGTGCTTATAGGACAGCTGCGGGCTTTGCTGCAGGCGTGTGTCGGCACTGATCTGCGAATTATGGTGCCGATGGTCTCCAGTATTGAGGAAGTTAATCGCGCAAGACAACTCCTCGAAGAAGCCCAGGCCGGGCTATCGGCAGAGCGGCGGCCGCAAGTTGAGAAGGTGCAGTTTGGGGTGATGATCGAAGTACCCTCGGCGGCGATTATCTCGGATCAACTGGCCGAAGTTGTCGATTTCTTCAGCATCGGTACCAACGACTTGACCCAGTACACGTTGGCCGTGGATCGGACCAACGAGCGCGTGGCTTCACTCGCAACCCCCTTTCACCCGGCCGTGCTGCGATTGATCGCCCGCACTATCGAGAACGCCCACGCCGCCGGCAAATGGGTTGGCCTGTGCGGCGAATTTGCGGCCCATCCATTGGCCGTCCCGATCCTGTTGGGGTTAGGGCTGGATGAATTCAGCATGGCTCCATCGGCCGTGCCAACGATTAAGGCCGCTATTCGCCGGTTAGAGCTGGCGCGTTGTCGTGATATCGCCCGAATTGCCCTGAATCTGCCGACTGCGGCCGCAGTCGAGGAGTATTTACATTCCATTGTTGGGGTGTGACATCAAACCATTTATGCAAGCTCCTGATCAACAGAAAACACTCGAAATTGCTGTCGGAATCGCTCGCGAAGCCGGCGCGCTGTTACTGGACGGCTTCGGCCGCGAGAAGCGAATTGAGAAGAAAAGCTCCGCGCTCGACTGGGTGACCCAGTATGATAAGGCGTCGGAGACGCTGATCGTCGAACGGCTGCGCCAGGCGTTCCCCGACCATGCTCTGGTGGGAGAGGAAGGCACCGACACAGGCGGGCAGGGAGACTATCGCTGGTATATCGACCCGTTGGACGGCACGGTCAATTATGCCCACGGCTATCCGATGTTTTGTGTGTCGATGGGCCTTTATCACGGCGACGATCCCGTCCTGGGGGTGATCTATGATCCATTGCGGCAGGAGTGCTTCACGGCTATTGCCGGACAGGGTGCCTATCTCGACCGGCCACAAGGCAGCCGGCGGTTACAGGTCAGCCGGCAGACGGAGTTGGTGGCGGCGTTGGTGATGACCGGTTTCCCCTATGATGTTCATACCAGCCCGGAAAACAATCTCAACTACATGAGCGCCTTTGTTCGCAGCGCCCATGGTATTCGGCGCTCCGGTTCGGCCGCCCTCGATGCAGCCTATGTCGCCGCCGGCCGGCTGGATGGCTATTGGGAGTTGAAGGTTTACTGTTGGGATATGTCGGCCGCTGTCCTGATCGTTCAGGAAGCCGGCGGCCGCGTTACTTTTCTCGACGGCCGACCCTTTCGACTGGAGCGTCGCTTTGACGTGCTGATCAGCAACGGCCATTTACATGAGCAGATGCAGGCCGTGGTCAATAGCGCAGGCGCCACCTCTTCGTCGTCAGATATATGACATCGGGCGACAGGAATCGGCGGGCCTGTTGTCCGCAGATCTGAGTGTGGAAATCCCTGCACGTATATCCAAAACGCTCGTATGATAAAAGGGCTTTACGAATCAGGTTCGCGCCTGATTCGTAAAGCCCTCTGTTTTATCCGGCCTGATGCCGCCGGCCGATGAAGGTCGGCGGCATCGAAACCGCTCCGGCTAGTTGCCGGTGACCATTGGAGCAAAGATATACGCCGGCGGCCGCGCGGTGTTGATCCACACCGGCACGGATGACCGGATTTCCGTTCCACGCAC
>DAOMSB010000058.1:12563-17758 GCA_035446145.1 Promineifilum sp. (SeqCode)
GCCGCGCGGTGTTGATCCACACCGGCACGGATGACCGGATTTCCGTTCCACGCACTGCGCCCGTCACTTTGGCTCCCACATCGACCTGACCGCTCATCGTCGAGGCGGTGGCGTCGAAGGTGATGGTCACACTTTCGCCCGCCTTCAGGACGCCTTGCCAGGTGATGCTCCGCTCAAAGACGTTGTGATGGGCCTGTCCGATTGTAGACTCGACCGAGCCGGGGACAGCAACCAGACCGGCCGGCACGCTGATTGTCACGCTCGCTCCTTCCTCGTCCGTTCCCTGATTCGACACCCACAGCGAGAAGGCGGCTTGCTCGCCGGTCTTCAGCGTATCGGGCGTAGCCGAGAAGCGCGTGAGCAATTCGCCCGCGCTCGGTTCAGGTATGGTGACTGTGATGGGCAGCGACATTGCCATTGGCGCGTCGGCCGGGCCAATGAACAGCAAGCCGCTTAGCTCGACGCCCGGCTCATGATCGACCATGGCTTCCAGACCGAACGTGATCGGCTCGCCTGCGACCACGGGGCCGGTCGGCAGATCGGTGACGGTGACGTTGTTGCCCTGGATATTCTTGATGGTCGCGTCGAACCGGCCTGAGCCGCCGGGGACGCTCCAGCCGTGGGCGATGACCCAGTAGCGGCCGTCGGGCGGGAACGTCATGCTCACGCTTTCGTTGGTGCCGGTCGTGGCCGATGAGGCGACGAGAGTTTCGTCAATGCAATCGAACACACCGTCACCACCATCGAGCGCAAGATAGAGGTCGACATCGAGAGCGGAAGATGCGGCGGTCATGGTTACTTCCAGAAGCGCGCTATCGTCGGTGACGACTTCCTCCACCCATTGGGCGGTGCAGGCATTGGACGGATCGTTCTGGCTGATGGGCTGGTCGGTGAGCGCGCGTATCTTGCTCATTCCGAAGCCCTTGATACTCAGGCCTTCCGGTATATCGGCCGTCGCTTCCACGGAGACGTCCCACTCGGCGCTAAGCTTCAGCGGACTAATTGAAGCCACCGTTTTTGCTTCCGCCACGAGCGGTGCCGGATTGACAGTCAGTTGATAGGCGCGACCGGCAACCGGCTCGCCGACGATACGCCCGGCATTGAGAACATTGTGGAGGGTGACGAGGCCGAGACCGTCGCGCATCGGCGCGCCGACTACTTCGCGCGGGCCGCCAGTGGCTGTCTGGAAACTCCATGTGCCGCCATAGAGCAGGGTGTTCTCGCTGGCTCCCAACTTCGTCAGGCCGGTGGGGCCGAAGAAGGCCGGGTCACCGGTGGAGAAGGATTCTTCGTTTGCGCCGAAGATGGCCGTGTCCACGTCGGTGAGGTCGGGGAGGAGCGTGTCGAGAGACGGTCCGGGGTCGCCCAGATAGACGTTGACATCATCCACCTGCCACCAGGCATGCCAACCGGGTGCTACATAGCGGAATCGCACGGTCACCTGGGGTTCCCCGGCATACGCGCTCAGGTCCTGGAGGATGAGTGACGGCCCCCAAATCGGGTAATCGATGTCGAGCAGGGTTGTCCAGTTGGAGCCTCCATCGGTGCTGATATCGAGGTAGGCATGGTCGATGGGATTCCCCTCTCCATCGGTATAGGGGTAGAAGTCGGCGCGGAAGGTGAGCCAGACCTCATCGGCGGCCGAGAAGTCGAGCGGCGGCGTGTGCATCTCCGTATCCATGACGGTGTCGGGACCGCAGCTGGCGCTGTCGGCGGCCGCCGTCAGTCCTTCGCCGCCGGTGTAGTTGGGGATGGAGAACGGGTCATTGACATTCCAGGCACACGAACCGGCATTGTCGACGACCACCCAATCCCACGGGATACCGCTCTCAAACTCCTCGTGGAGTGCGGTCGGCGGGAAGGGGATGCTGCTGTCGGGGAGGGGATTGACCCATTCCGTCTCGACCATCATCACCGTGCCCGGCCCGGCCGTGCCGTCGGGCAGGTCATAGAAGAAGTGGCGCCAATCACCCGTCTCCGGCCGCCAGGACCAGTCGGTGGAACCGAAGATGTGGCCGTTGTCGTGGGGGGTGTCGCCGAGCGGCTCGTCGGTTGAGGCCGCGCCGAACTGGAAGGTGGCGGAGTCGGCGGCCACGTGAGCGACGACCGGCACGACCTGTCCGTTATACTCGATAGCTCCCTCGTAGAGACCGGTTACGGCGTCGGCGGGCACAGCCATCGTCGCCGTAACATCTGTCTCGCCGCCCGCGGGGACTGTGACCGAATTGGCTGACAGGCTCAGCCATTCCCAATCGGCCTTTTTGTAGAGGATGAGGCTGACGGTGACGTCGATATCCTCGCTGCCGTAGCCACGCTGGAGGCCAAAGTACACGCCGTCGTGTTGCCTCGACAGCGCGTCGCGGCCGATATCGACCACGTCGTAGCTGCTGGTTGAGTAGGCGTAGGTGTAGCGATTGATCTCGTAAGCTCCGGGCACGCCGCGCTCGACGTCGATCTCTTTCGGCTCGACCAGGCCGTTCCCGTTGCCGTCGACCCACAGACTGCCGTTTTCATTCAGATCGGTCCAGTCGTAGAAGAGCGAGGTAACGGTGTTGTCGGGGCTGTAGTCGCCGTTCCGATCGAAGACATTGTAGGGGATGAGCGTGTGCGCCCGAATGAGATCGGGATCGTATTCATCAATCAACCCGGTGATGTCCTGCAGGTAATCGGGTATCCGGTAGATTGGATCGGTGTCCTTGTTGCCCGCGCCCAGCGTGACGGTGAAAGTGATCTCGTGGACGCGCTGCAGATTGACGTCGCTCATGGCGAACGTCACCGGCGCGTCGGTCGGGTTGTGGATGGTCAGCGGAGTCGAGACGGTATCGCCGGCGTGGACGATGGCCGGGAAGCCGGGCGTGAAATCCTCGCCGCGATAGTCGCCGGGAAGCCATTGGGACGGCGTGACCCAGGCGGCATCTCCGGCGGCAATAGTCGCAGACCGCAGCGCGTTGGCGTTGCCCGCGCCCTGGGCCAGAACGTTGTAGCCCAGGTCATCGGCGCCGCTGCTCAGGAAATCGGCCGCTTCCTGCCAGGTGGGCCAACGGTTGTGGGTGCTTTGGAACGCCTGGTAGCCGAGGGCAGTGATACCCGCGCAGACCGGGCTGGCCATCGACGTGCCGCCGAACAGGTCATAGGACGCCTGCCCGTTGGAGAAGCGATTGAGCGGCGTGGCTCCCAGACCGTAGGCGCCGACGCAAACCAGGTCAGGATCGACGTCACCCAACGAACCCGGGCCGCGGTTGGACCACGGCTGCACGACGCCCCAGGTGAACTGCTCCGGCCCCACCAGCTCGAAGTAGTCGCTGGTGCCGTAGGAAGTGCTCGCGCCGATCTTGTAGATCGAGCCGCCATTGGGCGATGTGGTTGTGCCGTAGCCGGGGCCGCCATTGCCCGTGGCGGCCAGGAAGGTCGTCGTCGGGGCGAAGTTGCGATTCAGGAACTGGGCGTAGCGGGAGGTGACGTCCCAGCCGTCGGCCGCTTCGACGCTATTGCCCCAGGAGTTGTTGACGATTTGCGCTTCGTCGCCGCTCTCAGGGATACCGTCGAACCCCAGCGCTGCCAGCGTCCAGGCGTCATAGGGCAGGACGAAGCCGTTCATGAAGGCGGCGATGTGCGTATCGGGCGCCATTCCGGCCAGCACGGGGCCGCCCACGCCGCCGACATTTGCGCCACCGGCGAAGAGCGGATTGACCGAGCTCATCAGGTCAGGATCGGTGATCACGCTCTGGGCGGCGATCATTGAGGCGACGTTGGTGCCGTGAGTCTCGGCGTCGCTGACGAAGGCCAACAAGCGGCCGGCCTGTGGCGTTTCGACGCCGCTATAGAGTACGGCGACGCCTGGCGGAGGGTTCGTGCCGTCAGCGATCCAGGTCAACATGCTCGTCGACAGGTCCCAGAAGCCGTCGGGCGCCGGCCCATAAGCCGAATCATTGACATCGGCTCCCGACAGCTCGTCACCTTTGCGCACCGCCTTCTCTTCGACCAGGTCCTGATCGAAGTCGCCATCGATGTAGACGGTGTCGTATTGGCCGGATGTCGTCTCGTCGGCCACGATGATCGCCGCCGGGGCGTCGTACATCGAGGCATAGCCCAGGCCGTTGAGGAAGCCCCGGAAGAGATGATCGAAGATGGGGTAGACGGTGTAGTAGTAGTTGCCGCTCTGCGAAGTGTCGGGCCAGGTAAAATCGAGGGCGACGGACGGCCAGTTATTGCCGGGCACCAGGTCGCCGTAGTCGATCATCAACTCACCGACGCAGGTCGTGCCGTCACATTCCGCGTTTTCTACCGGGAAGGTATGGACGTATTGGGAATCGGCGACGCCGACCCAATAGTTATCCGGCCCGCGGCTGAAGCTGCTGAAGGCGTAGTTGGCCCCCGACAGAGTATCGTAGGCATAGGGCCAGCCCTCATACGGTCCGCTGACCACTCGAGCCTGGCGGCCCTGCAAATCGGGGTGGGCGAAGTCTACGCCGGTGTCGACAACGGCGGCGACGACGCCCTGGCCGGTATAGCCGGCGGCGTGGGCTTCATTGACGCTGTGGATGTCGGCCGCCTTGACTGAATCGATAGCCTGCGGCCGGATGGTGTCGGGCCGCGCGGATTCGACGGCCGGCGGCGGATTATCGGCCTTGACCTGCGCCATGACCGCTGCCTTGCCGCCGCGAGCCAGCAGCGCGGCCGCGGCTTCGGAGGTGATCAGCGGGTTAAACGTGTCGCCGCGCATCCCTTCCAGGCCTGGCGCGGGCAATGGTTGGTAGGTGTTGGTGGAGGTGACGGCAATGACGCCGTCGACACTGGCCAGCCGGACGAGGTTGTTGATTGCCACCTCGCCCGTCACCCATTGGACGTCACCGACGGGGCGACTTGTAGCCGAGCGCTGGAGCAAATGGGAGACGGATGTCCCCGGCTGGACGAGGATGAAAACCATTTGGCTTTCCGCGTCACCGGGACGATCGACCAGTTGTTTTAGATCGGGTGAGAGCTTCTGAATTGCTTCATCCGCGGCGGATGAACTGGTGGTAATGGGCTGACGCGGCCTGTTGGCTTGCGTGAGACGGGTAGGGACGCCATCGCCGGACGAGGGGTCGGACTGGGGCGCGGCAGATAGCGGCAGGGAGAACAGGAAAACCAGAAGGAAAAGAAGGAGCAATGTTATACCGGAACGTCGTAATTTGTCTTGCATCATAGCGCCCTCC
>DAOMSB010000059.1:0-17732 GCA_035446145.1 Promineifilum sp. (SeqCode)
CAAGATGAATTTTACGATCACCTCGTTGCTCTCTACAATGCAGATGGTACACCGGACGCGACCTTCGGCGACGACGGGTTGGTACGGTTTGCGGTCGATGACGGCGCGGGTGATTTCTTTAATCTCTCCGCCCAACTGGACGGGAAGTTGCTCGTGGTGGGGCATGTCCTGGTGGGCGAGCAATACGACTTCGGCGTCGTCCGCTTCCTCGGCGAGGGCCTGCCGCAAGGGGCCACCCCCGGAGCGTTTGACCCGACGTGGGGGGACGGCGGAATCTCTTACGCGGGATCTGAGGAGGCCGATGATTATGCCTTCTCCCAGGTGATGTTGCCCGACGGTTCGCTGATCGCAGGCGGGTGGGCCAATGTCTACCCGGGCGATTTCGGCGCGGCGCGCTTCTTGCCCAATGGCGACCTGGACCCCGATTTCGGCGACGACGGCCTGGTGACGACGGCTTTCACGGAGGATCCGGAAGCGGTAGACGCCGCCTACGGCATCAACAGCCGGCCGAACGGCGGCTTCCATCTGTTCGGCGAAACCTGTGACGCCGATTATGTGGTCTGCCAGCTTGCCGCGGCCGCCTATCTGCCGGACGGATCGCTCGACCCGTCGTTCGGCGAGGACGGTCGGGTAGTGACCGATCCGGGCACAGCTTCGGCAGCGTCCTGGTCAACCCGCAATGTCCTGCAACCGGACGGCAAGCTGGTTACCGCGGGTATTGTCTATCTGGATGACGGCGGCACAGATCTGATTCTGATCCGGTACAACGAGGACGGCTCGCTGGATGATACCTTTGGCGACGGCGGCATGGTTATCAAGGACTTCATGGGGTTAGACACCTATCCCCAGGATTTGATGGCCTTGCCTGGCGACGAGCTGCTCGCCACCGGGTCGATGACCGAAACAAACGATGAGGGAGATATAGTACAGATACAGAGCTACATCGCCCGATTCGATAGTAACGGCGACCTGGTTACGTCCTTTGGCGGCGGAGACGGCTACGTCCTCTGGGATTACAACGGGGAACCGCATGCCGCTCAGCGCGCCCTTCTTTTGCCCGATGGCAAGATTCTCATCATCGGCGCGACGGAGGATGATCTCCAGGAATTCAGTCCTGTCGACTGCACGCTACAGCGGTTCGATATGGACGGGAACATGGATGGAACTTTCGGCGACGAGGGTTGGGTGATTATCGACAGCGGTCAAAGTGATTATTGCTGGGACGTGAAGCTGACCGGGGACAGCAAGCTGGTGATCGCCGGCCAGGCGCATCCGGCGGCTGATTCGGAACTGCGCGGGGCGTTCGGCAGGGTTCCGAAAGTCGGGTTCGCCGGCGCGGGCGGCTCGTCGGCGGCCACGAACCGCGCTATGCCACGGGATAGTCACTTCGACAATATCATCGGCCGCTTCTATCTTGACGGCACTCCTGACGCCTCCTTCGGCGAGGATGGCCTCGTGCGGTTCCGCGTCAACGATGAACCCGCATACGCATATATATACGGCGTGGACGTCCAGCCGAACGACAAGTACGTGGTTGCGGGCGAGGCGCTATCGGGCGAGTTCTCCAACTTCGTCGCCTTACGCTTCCTCGGTGACGGCCCGGCGGCGCAGGTGTTCATGCCGGCGGTGCAGGGCGGCCCGGCCAATAAGTAGAAAGTAGGCAAGAAGGGCCTCCAGACACAACAGGGCGACGGCTCGCGAGGGCCGCCGCCCTGTTGTCATTACGCAACGATATAACCCATTTATCGTCATCAGGGTGTCAGGCGAAGATGATTGCTGTTGGCGCACAGCGTCCCCGTTTTGTTGTTGCCTTCAGTCAGGCCGCCGGAACGGTAACAAGCATAACCCCCCATCGTCTCGATGCAGGATTCCTGATATACTCGAAGGAAGGTACAGTATTATGAGCAGGGAGAGAACGGGAATGAAGAAACAGTGGGAAACGCTGGATGCAATCGAACGGGACCCGGACAAAGTAAGTGGGGTTTGGGTTTTTCGGGGCACACGGGTTCCGGTTGCTGCCCTGTTTGAAAACCTGCGAGACGGCGCGACTGTAGATGAATTTTTAGAGTGGTTCCCCGGTGTGAAACGGGAACAGGTCGAAGCTTTGCTTGACCATGAACTCGAAACATTAGCAGTCGCCGCCTGAGCATGAAGATTTTATTTGATCAGGGAACACCAGTGCCCTTGAAGCAGCATTTGACAGGACATATTGTGAAAACGGCTTATGAAGAAGGCTGGTCTAACCTATCGAATGGAGATTTACTCAAGGCTGCTGAAGCGACTGGTTACCAGCTATTCATAACAACGGATCAGAACTTACGCTACCAGCAGAATTTGCATAGGCGCAGAATTGCGGTTGTCGTACTGCTTTCAACTTCTTGTCCACGAATCCGTTTGCATATAGATGATATTCGTGAAGTTACTGATGCCATGCCTTCTGGTGGCTATGTAGAGATTCCAGTTTAAATCCAATACCTTCCGCCGACGAGCATACGGCGTCTGGTATTCTCAGGGTGTGGGTTGTGAGACCTCAGAGGCCTTTTCCTGTATAATCCCCACCATGCTTGCCAAAGTGCTCAGTGCGGCCATCGTCGGTCTGGACGCCGAACTCGTCGACGTCGAAGTCGACATCGTCAAGGGTGCGCCCTATTTCGCCCTGGTCGGTTTGCCCGACGCGGCCGTGCGCGAGAGCCGCGACCGGGTCTATGCCGCGGTGAAGAACAGCGGCTTCACCTTTCCCCTCCATCGCATCACCGTCAACTTGGCCCCGGCCGATCTGCGCAAGGAAGGCCCGGCCTACGACCTGCCCATTGCCGTGGGCGTGCTGGCCGCCACGTCGCAGATCTGGCACAACCTGCTCGACGGCTCGCTGTTCTTCGGCGAACTGTCGCTCGACGGCGCGACGCGCCACACCAAGGGGGTGCTGCCGCTGGCGGCCATGGCCCGCGAGCGCGGCCTCAAGCGCCTGTTCGTGCCCGCCGACGACGCGGCCGAGGCGGCTCTCATGCCCGATCTGGAGGTGTTCCCCGTGCGCACGCTGGCCGAACTCGTAGGCCATCTGACCGGCATGGAGCCGCTGGAGCCGCTGCGCGTCGATCTGGAAGCCGCCTTCGATCACGAGGTGGAATACGCCACCGACTTCGCCGACATCATGGGCCAGGAGCACGTGAAGCGGGCGATGGAAGTGAGCGCCGCCGGAGCGCACAACGCGCTGATGACCGGGCCGCCGGGCAGTGGCAAAACGCTCATTGCGCGCGCCCTGCCGGGTATTTTGCCGCGCATGGGCATCGACGAGGCGCTGGAAGTGACGAAGATCTACAGCGTGGCCGGGATGCTGCCGCCGGAAACGCCGCTGGTGCGGGCGCGGCCGTTTCGCTCGCCCCATCACACCATCAGCTACGCCGGGCTGGTGGGCGGCGGGCAGTGGCCGCGGCCGGGCGAGATTTCGCTGGCCCATCGCGGCGTGCTGTTCCTCGACGAGCTGCCGGAGTTCGGCGAGCGGCTGATCGAGGTGCTGCGCCAGCCGCTGGAAGGCATGCCGCGCGAGGTGTCGATCAGCCGGGCCACGGGCAGCGTCACCTATCCGGCCAACTTCATGCTCATCGCCGCCCAGAACCCCTGCCCCTGCGGCTACTACGGCGACCCGACCCATGGCTGCACGTGCAGCAGCGCCATGGTCACCCGCTACCAGAAGCGAATCAGCGGGCCGTTGATGGACCGCATCGACCTGCATGTGGACGTGCCGCGAGTGGATTATGAGAAGCTGTCCTCGACCCAACGCGGGGAGCTGTCGGCCGGGGTGCGGGCGCGGGTGGAAGCGGCCCGCGAGCGGCAGGCGCAGCGCTTCGCCGGCACGGGCCTCTACGCCAACGCCGACATGGGGCCGGGCGAGGTGCGGCAATACTGCACCCTTGACGAGACCGGCCGCCGCCTGATGAAGAGCGCCATGACGCAGATGGGCCTCAGCGCGCGCGGCTTCCATCGCGTGCTAAAGGTCGGTCGTACCATTGCCGACCTGGCCGGCGCGGCCGATATCGGTCCGGCGCACCTGGCCGAGGCGTTGCAGTATCGAGCGCGGACGACGTAGCGTCGCGCCTCAAATTGTTACGCCACACTATAGCAAGGCCACCTGGACAATCGGATGCGGCTATGATGTTAGCGCCCGTTCTGTAATACAGCCGCATAAGTCCGCGAGTCATTAACATCGTAAAAGATGTCCGCGGCTTTCCAACCGGTTTCAGAGGCGATGCGCGCGAGATCATCAGGCAATACATATAGCCAATCAAACCAGTCCCCCATGATCTTCCCGAACCTGATTCGCATTCTGACCTGACCCATAGCTCGACCTTTTTGGAAATTCTTTAAGAAATAGGTCTCATAATCAGGGTACCTGGTAACGTCGATCGAGGTAAGAACAAGGTATCCGCCTTTCATACATGGCCGGCGGAGTTGATGCAGCAGGTTTTTTAGTCCTCCAAGGTTTTCGGTGACGCCAATAGTATTGTGCATGCAGATAATAGTAGAAAATGTGTCGGGAGCGAACCCCAATTGATTCATCGACATCTGTATAAATGGGATATGACAATCCTTTGAATTGTCTCTGCCTATCCTCAGTATGCTGCCGGAAATATCTATGCCCATTACCGAGTGACCCGCGCGACACAAGGGGATGGCAACTCTTCCCGCGCCACAACCTAAATCCAGAACCGGGCTTTTGATATAGTTAAGCAATCTCCTTTCAAGGCCAAACAGGCTGGAAGACCCCTTGTAGACATAATTATCAATAAAGTCCTCTATGCCGGCGCCATCATCTCTTTCCAAAACGAATTTAACCTTCTTCTTGCCGCGCTTCGCCAACCAATGGCGCGCGGCGATATCAAAGGCGTCAGCAGCTTGCCGGCTTTCGTTCATTTTGCTCTCTCCTTGCTTCATTGCCCCTTAGAGTGTCATGGGATACCATCAATCAGGAGCAATAGCCAGTGCATTCTCGAATCAATTTCATTGGGCCGGTTTGGATTATTCCAGCAGCCGTAACTCTTTCCCTGCTCGGCTCGGTGGTTGACGTTGGAGTCATGGCGCCTTGAGGCGATAGCCTGATTGAATGAATTATAAGCTGAAATAACAGGGAGGATAATATGGCCGATCTTTTCCCCAAGGCCCGGCACAATATTGAAGCAAAAGAAATCGGCGACGAGACGTTGCTCATCAGCGGTGATGATATCCATGTACTCAACGAGACGGCCGCGTTCATCTGGAAGCTGTGTGACGGCACGTGCGACCCGGCGGCTATCGAGGCGGCGCTGCGCGAGGAATATGACGTGCCGTCGGATCGGGATGTGGCCATCGATGTGGCGCGCGCTCTGGCCGATTTCCGGAGCAAGGGCCTGCTCGATGCCTGATGCAGCGTTGCTCGCCGGCAATAGTCCCGTGCCTATGGTCAGCATTATCACGCCGACCTACAACCGCCCGGATTTGCTGCGTGAGGCCATCGGCTCCGTTCTGAACCAGTCGTTCGATGACTGGGAGATGCTGATCGTGGACGACGGCTCCGAACCGGGCGCCCACCCCGTCGTCGACGGTTTCGCCGACCCCCGCCTGCGCTATGTCCGGCTGGGCCACGTCGGCCGCAGCGCCGCCCGCAACCGCGGCCTGGAGCTGGCCCGTGGGATGTACATCGGCTTCCTGGATGACGACGACCTCTACCATCCCGACAAGCTGGCCCGTGAGATATCTTTCCTGTGCGCTCATCCCGGGGTCGATATCGTCGGCTCCGGCTACCGGGCAGTGGGCAAGATGGGCGAAGTGTTAAAGACTTATGAAAATTGGACTGTGAAGCCGGAGATAAACAGGGAGAATTGCCTGTTTGGTGTCCCGCTGGCGACGTGTTCAGTCTTGATAGCGCGAAAGGCTATCCAATCCATGGATCGTTGGTTCGACCCGGCACTGGACCTGTGGGAGGATTCCGATTTTTTCAGGCGTTTGTTTCTGACTGGCATCCGCTTCGCCTGGCTCAGAGAGGTGTTGAGTGATTATCGCCTGATTCACGATCGCTCCTGGTCTGTTATTCTGGACGTGCAACGCACCGGTCGGCGGGCGCTGGGGAAGCTCTTTGAAACGGAGGATCTGCCGCCGGAGCTTGCCGGCCAACGCCAGGATGCTTTGGTTAAGTTTGATCTGGATTATGCCTGGATGGCCTACTTATATGGGGCGGAAAATTTAGGTCAACGTTCCATGTTACAGGCCCTGGTTCGTGAACCGCGCCTGGCCGACCAACGGGCGGACGTAGTGTTGGGAGAGCTGGCAACTTACTCGCAACGCATCGAAGACCCCGATTCATACATCGACTACGTCCTGAGCCATCTCCCTTCCCCGCTGTGCCATCTGGCCGACCGAGGTGAGGAGGTCAAGGCGCTGGTTGTTTCCAGAGCCGGATTAGCGTGATGACCCATTTGCCCGTCAACGCCGAAGGGTACATAATATCTGGCAGGATACTTGATAGTCCACATCGTTCCAGACAAAAAGCTGCCCGGCAAAATCAATGTGGGAGAAAAATCATGATGAAGGACAAGAAAGAATACGTGGAACCGCAGGTGACCAGCTACAGTGACGAGGAAATCCTGGCTGAGTTGGGTGAGGTACATGCCTTTCCGCCGCCGATCAGCCCGTAATTAAAGCGGTTGGCCTCTAATTTTCGGCGGCGAATCTGTCCGTGGCGGGAGATCTGATTAGTCCGCAGTGGGGCAGGTTGTCTTTTCATATTTCAGGAGGAGGGTTTGACGCACACGGCAGAGATCACTCTCTCCTTCTTTAATACGCGTGTGGCGATTCGGAGCGATGATCCTCGTCATCTCGATCTGTTTGCTCGCCTCTATCCCCGGTTTGTTTCCGCAAGCACAAACGAGCCGGCAAACGCTTTGCGCTTTAGCGTGTTCAGCAATTTCGATAATATTTTCGGCGTTCCTGCGCTGGTCATGGGGGATGAAGTTCATCCACTTGAAGAACCGATCCCCCTGCTTAAATTCCACTCTTATGTCATGCATGAAATTCAGCAACGGGTGGATACGCATTTTCTGGTCCATGCCGGCGTAGTCAGCCGCCATGAAAAAGGTATCCTGCTGGTTGGAGATGCGAATTTTGGCAAATCCACACTGGTATTGACATTGTTAAAGCGGGGATTCACCTTCCTCTCGGATGAACTTGCCGCAATCAGTCGCGTCGATGGGAAGGTCTATCCCTACCCACGATATCTGGGGATTCGGCCTGAGACCTTGAAGCATCTGGGACTCAAAATTCCGAATACGACCAATGATGATTTCGACAGTTATCCTTTTAATATTGGGAAACATTTGATTAACGTTGAAAGCCTTTTCCCTGGCCGGCTGGGTAGCCCCGTCCCCATCAGGGCCATCTGCATCCTGAGTGATCCAAAGATCATGCCTGAGGCGCCAGGCACTTCAACCCTTCGTCTGATCCATCTGTGGGTTGGCCCATATCCGGCGGCATTTCTCTCTGAATTAACACGACTCAACGGTGTGTCGAACCTTGTGACCAACAACGAGAGCGATCCCGCCTTGATTACCCTGACCGCAACCGACAAGGTCGGGACCATGGACCAGGCGCGATCCCTTTGCGCCCGACATGGCGTTACCCTTGTGGGCATCTCCGATCGCATGGGTCATAAGCCCGCGTTCGACGTGCCGCCACGATTGAGTGCGATCAGCCACAGTCAGGCAACCCGCTACCTCTTCCAGCGCTTCCTGGGCGGCCGCGAGGCGCTGCTGCGGGCCACGCCGGCCGGCCGGCCGGCGCAGTTGTTCGCCGAGCTGATGGAGCTAATTGGCGGCGCGGCCTGCTATACGCTCAGTGTTGGCCCTCTCACCCGGATGACTGATCTGATCGACGAGATTGCCGGGTAATATGCCCACGGACAGCAAGCCGCCGACCCCGCCCGCGGTTCTGGATGCCGCCTTGCAAAGTTGGGGCAACGCCGGGCGGCAAATCGTCTTCCCTATGTCCGGGCAAAGCATGGAGCCTTTTCTAAAGGCAGGCGATCAGTTGCTGATTACCCACGGTCGGGAGCATATCCGTGTCGGCACCCTTGTTGCCTATCGCCAGGACGACAAGCTGATCGTCCACCGGTTACTGCACGTGTTCGATCGGAGCAGGGAGCCAATGATGTTATTGCGCGGTGATAATAATAACTATCCCGACCTGCTCATCCCGTTGGATCGGCTCATCGGCCGCGTCAGCGCTGTTCGTCGCGGCGACCGGAGCTATACGCTCGAGACGCCGCTTTGGCGCGGAGCCTCGCGCCTCATCGCCGCCTGCTATCGTTGGCCCATCACTCTTGGGCAGTGGGCCGGGGCGGCGCGACGGAGATTATTCCCCAATCGCCCTGTATCAGATTTCGGCAGATCGTATCGGCTCTCATTGAGGGTCTTCACCATCCCCGCCCGATTTCTGACCTTTATGCTATGGAAGTTTGCGCGGTACGATCGAATATAGTAACGACACCGGCCGCCGCCTGATGAAAAGCGCCATGACGCAAATGGGCCTCAGCGCGCGCGGTTTTCATCGCGTGCTGAAGGTGGGCCGCACCATCGCCGACCTGGCCGGCGCGGCCGATATCGGCCCGGCGCATCTGGCCGAGGCGCTGCAGTATCGAGCGCGGACGACGTAGCGTCATCGGCGTAACGCAGTTATCCCTCTCAATTGGACAATTCCCCGCACTTAAGCTAGGATCACCATCCTGCGGACACCCTATATATAGGAATAACGAACCACGTGGATCAAACCGAACAATTTTTGAAAGCGTTGACGGAGGCCCACGGCGTGCCCGGCTATGAAACCGAGGTGCGCGCCGTCCTCCGCCAATACATGTCCCCTCTTGGCGACTTGTCGCAGGACAAGCTCGGCAGCCTCATCTGTCGCCAACCCGGAGACGGCCCCCGCGTCATGCTCGCCGGCCACATGGACGAGATCGGCCTCATCATCACCCATATCGACGACAGCGGCTTTCTCAAGTTCCTTCAACTCGGCGGTTGGTGGGATCAGACGCTTCTCTCCCAGCGCGTCATCGTCAAGACCCACAAGGGGGACATCGTCGGCGTCGTCGGGGCCAAGCCGCCCCACCTGCTCTCGGCCGACGAGCGCGGCAAGATGGTCGAGAAGAAGGACATGTACATCGACATCGGCTCCACCAGCAAAGCCGAAACGGAGGCCGCCGGCGTTCGCGTGGGCGACCCCGTGGTGCCCGACAGCGAGTTTGTCGTTATGGCCGGCGGCAAGACCTACCTGGCCAAGGCGTTCGACAACCGCGTCGGCTGCGCCGTCGTCATCGACGTCCTGCGCCACTACCGGAACGCGGCCCATCCCAACGATCTCTACGGCGTGCAGACCGTCATGGAGGAAGTCGGCGTACGCGGCGCCACCACCAGCGCCCGCGCCGTGGATCCCGATGTGGCCATTGTCCTGGAATCCGACATCGCCGGCGACGTGCCCGGCATCAAGAATGAGCAATCGAGCGTGCGGCTGGGCGGCGGCCCCGGCCTGTCGGTCTTCGATTCGCGCATGATCCCCAATACGAAACTGCGCAATCTGGTCATCGACACGGCCGCCGAGCAGGGCATTCCCCTGCAATTTTCCAACATGCCCGGCGGCGCCACCGACGGCGCGGCTATTCACATGAACAACGTCGGCGTGCCCACGGTTGTCATCGGCGTACCCTCGCGCCACATCCACAGCCACGGCTCGATTATCCATCGCGACGATTACGATAATGCGGTAAAATTGGTGACGGCTTTGGTGGCCAAGCTCGACGCGGCTACCGTGGCCGAATTAACACTGTAACAGAATGACACTTACGCACGAGCGCGGGGGAGAAAGGGCGAAAGGGAGAAAGGGTGATACCCCCATGACGGGACTTCACCCCTTCTCCCCTGCTCCCTTTCTCCCCTGCCCGTGCCTCGAAACGATAAACAATAACTGACACCTTTAGGAGGTCGATCGTACATGGCAACGCTTGCCCCTGATTTTCAGCGCATCGCTGATTCCTTACTGGATCAGATCAAAGCATTTGATCACAAAGTCACGCCGCGCAGCGTCGGCACCGTCTCGGCCGTCTATGACGGCGTGGCTCTGGCCACCGGTTTGGCCGATGTGGCCGCCAACGAATTGGTCGAGTTTAGCAACGGCGTAGCCGGTATCGCCCTTGACCTGCAGCCCGACAACGTCGGTATCGTCGTCATGGGCGACTACACCGGCATCGAAGTCGGCGACGAAGTGCGCGCCACCGGCAACATCGCCTCAGTCCCCGTCGGCGAGGCCATGATCGGCCGCGTCGTCGATCCGCTGGGCAACCCCATCGACGGCAAAGGCCCCATCAATACCACCAAGCGCCGCCCGCTGCAGCGCACCGCCCCCGGCGTCATCGAGCGCAAGGGCGTCGACACGCCGGTGCAGACCGGCATCCTCTCCATCGACTCCATGTTCGCCATCGGCCGCGGCCAGCGCGAACTGATCATTGGCGACCGCCAGACCGGCAAGACCGCCATCGCCCTCGATACGATCATCAGCCAGAAGGGCCAGAACATGATCTGCATCTACGTCGCCATCGGCCAGCGCGCCGGGCAGGTAGCGCAGGTTGTGGCCACGCTGGAGAAGTACGGCGCGATGGATTACACCACTGTGGTCATGGCCGGCGCGGCCGACCCCGCCCCGCTGCAATACTTCGCCCCCTACTCCGGCTGCGCCATCGGCGAAGAGTTCATGGAGAACGGCAAGGATGCGCTGGTGGTCTATGACGACCTCTCCAAGCACGCCTGGGCCTATCGCCAGATGTCCCTGATTCTGCGTCGCCCGCCCGGCCGCGAGGCCTACCCCGGCGACATCTTCTCGCTCCACAGCACCCTGCTGGAGCGCGCCGTCCGCCTGCGCGATGAGTACGTCATCGTCGAGAAGGGAGCCAATGTGACCGCCAAGACCAAGGGTGTCGACGGCAAGGTCTACTTCGGCAACCTCGTCGATGAGGAACTCCACAAGGCGTTCGAAGCCCTGGGCGAGGGCGCCAAGGACAAGTACGAGGCCAGGAAGATCCCCGGCACCGGTGGCTCATTGACCGCTCTGCCGATCATCGAGACGCTGCTCGGCGACGTGTCGGCCTACATTCCGACCAACGTCATCTCCATCACCGACGGCCAGCTCTTCCTGGAAACCGACCTGTTCAACGCGGGCCAGCGCCCGGCCATCAGCGCCGGTTTGTCGGTGTCGCGCGTCGGTTCGGCCGCCCAGACTCGCGCCATGAGCAAGGCTTCCGGTACGCTGAAGGGCGACCTGTCCCAGTTCCGCGAGTTGGCCGCCTTCGCCTCGTTCGGCTCCGACCTGGACGCCTCTACCCAGCGCCAGTTGGCCCGCGGCGAGCGGCTCATGGAGCTGCTGAAGCAGCCGCAATACCAGCCCATTCGCCTCGATCACGAGGTGTTCATGATCTACGCCGGCACTCGCGGCTATCTTGACAACGTGGCCGTCAAGGAAGTACAGCGCTGGAAGGCGGAGATGTCCCGCTTCATGGACACGACCTACCCCGAAGTCGGCCGCAATATCCTGGAGACAGGTGGCTGGAACAACGACATCGAGGCGGCCGTGAAGCAAGGCATCATCGACTTCAACAATACCTGGAGCAACTAATGACGAGTGACGAACGGCGAGTGACGAATGACGAATTCAGGGAGATTCTTCATTCGTAATTCGTAATTCGTAATTAAATCATGGCAACTGAACGCGAACTAAACAAACGCATCAAAAGCGTTAAAAACATATCCCAGGTGACGAGCGCCCTGGCGGCCGTGTCCGCGTCGAAAGCCAGCCGCGCCCAGCGCCAGGCCGAAGCCACCCGCCACTATGCCCAAAAGGCGTTCGAGATCATCCAGAACCTCGCCGCCCAGCCCGGCGCGTCGGCCACCACCCACCCGCTCATGCTCGCCCGCTCCCAGGTGCGCAACATCGGCCTGATCCTCATGGTCAGCGACCGCGGCCTGGCCGGCTCCTACAACGTCAACATGATCACCCTGGCCGACCGCTTCATTGCTGCCGCCGGCAAGCCGGTCAAGATCATTACCGTCGGCCGCAAGGGGCGCGACGCCATGGTGCGGCGCGGCCGCGACGTCGTCGCCACCTTCGACCGCATCCCCGACCCGCCGGCCTTCCTCGACATCACCGCCGTCGCCCGCGTTGCCATCGACAGCATGCTCAGCGAAGACGTCGACCAGGTGTTCATCGGCTACAGCGAATTTGTCAACATGGTCACCCGCCAGCCGGTCATTCGCCAATTGCTGCCGCTGCGCCCCGCCCACCCCGACGAAATACCTGGCGCGGAATACGTCAGCGGCGTCGACGCGGCCAAGGCCTCGCAACAATCCTACACCTACGAGCCGAGCGCCGAAGCCCTGCTCCACGACATCGTGCCCCGCTTCACGCGGCTGCAAATCTACCAATCCCTGCTCGAAGCATTGGCCAGCGAGCACAGCGCCCGCATGGTGGCCATGAACAACGCCACCGACAACGCCGCCGAACTGGTGGACATCCTGACGCTGGAGCGCAACAAGGCGCGCCAGGCGTCCATTACCAATGAAATTCTCGACATCGTCGGGGGCGCCGAGGCGCTGAAGAATATGTAAGACAATGATCAGTAAGTCAGTAGATCAGTAGGCCGGTAGGCCGGTAAGTCAGTAGATCAGTTACTGACCACTGAATACTAACCCACTGAATACTGACCCACTGATCTACTGAATACTGAATCTGGAGACACAACACATGGCAACAGGAAAAATCACCGCCATCCGGGGCGTCGTCGTTGACGTAGAATTTCCCGAAGGGGAGCTGCCGGAAATTTATGAAGCGCTCCACGTGGAAGCGCCCCAGGGCCAACTCGTCCTCGAAGTGCAGCAGCACCTCGGCGGCGGCGACGTGCGCACCGTCGCCATGGGTTCCACCGACGGCGTGCCGCGCGGCCGCGATGTGGTCGCCACCGGTGGGCCGATCATGGTGCCCGTCGGCCCGGTCACTCTCGGCCGCATCTTCGGCGTCACCGGCGAGGCCGTCGACGGCCGCCCCACGCCAAAGGCCGACACCTACTATCCCATCCATCGCGCCGCGCCTGAGTTCCAGGACCAAAGCACGGCCATCGAGACCTTCGAGACGGGTCTGAAGGTCGTCGACCTGCTGGCCCCGTTCATCAAGGGCGGCAAGACGGGCATCTACGGCGGCGCGGGCGTCGGCAAGACGGTCACCATCGCCGAGCTAATCCGAACCGTGGCCCAGGAGCATGAGGGCGTGTCGGTCTTCGCCGGCGTGGGTGAGCGCACCCGTGAAGGCACCGACCTCTACTACGAAATGCAGGAGTACGGCGTGCAGGACTCCGTCGCCATGGTCTTCGGCCAGATGAACGAGACCCCCGGCGTACGCCTGCGCGTCGCCCTCACCGGCCTCACCATGGCCGAGTATTTCCGCGACGAAGGCCGTGACGTGCTGCTGTTCATCGACAACATCTTCCGCTACGTTCTGGCCGGCTCTGAAATGTCGGCGCTTCTCGGCCGTATGCCCAGCGCTGTCGGTTATCAGCCGACCCTGGCCGCCGAAATGGGCGCGCTGCAGGAGCGCATCACCAGCACCCGCAAGGGGTCGATCACCTCAATGCAGGCCATCTACGTGCCCGCCGACGACTACTCCGACCCCGCGCCCGTGGCCACCTTCGCCCACCTCGACGCCATCATTACCCTGGAGCGCAGCGTCTTCGCCCGTGGTATCTTCCCCGCCGTCGACCCGCTGGCTTCGTCCAGCCGCGCCCTCCAGCCCGACGTCGTGGGCGAGTTGCACTATCGCACCGCCCGCGAGGTGAAGCAGGTGCTCCAGACCTACAAGGACCTGCAGGACATCATCGCCATCCTCGGCATCGACGAGCTGAGCGAGGACCAGAAGCTCCTCGTGGCCCGCGCCCGCAAGATCGAGCGCTTCCTTGGCCAGCCCATGTTCGTGGCCGAGAAGTTCCACGGCCTCAACGGCCAATACGTGCCCACGGCCGAGACCGTCCGCGGCTTCCGCGAGATCCTCGACGGCAAGCACGACGACCTGCCCGAACAAGCCTTCTACATGGTCGGCGGCATGGACCAGGTTCTCGAAAAGGCCGAGCAACTGCGCGCCATGGCCTAATCAATTACGAATTACGAATTACGAATTACAAATGAAGATCGCTTCCTATTCGTAATTCGTAATTCGTAATTTCTAATTATGGAGGTGGATATGCCCATCCAATGTGACATCATCACCCAGGAACGCATCGTCTTCAGCGGACAGGTTGACTCCGTCAACCTGCCCGGCGCCGAAGGGCGCATGGGTGTGCTGCCCAACCACAGCCCGCTGCTGACGACGCTCGACTTCGGCGAGGTCTACATTCGCCGGAGCGGCGCAGAAGAGTACTTTGCCATCGGCGGCGGCTTCGTCGAGATTCAGCCCGATCACGTGACCATCCTGGCCGACTCGGCCGAACAGGCCAACGAGATCGACATCGAGCGCGCCGAACGCGCCCGACAAGCGGCCGAAGAGATCATGCGCACCGGCGTGAAGGACGATCCCGATCGCATCGCCGCCGTGCGCGCCTCGCTGCTGCGCGCCCAGGCTCGCGTTGACGTCGGCCGACGTCGTCGTCGCCATCATGCCGTGCCCATGGGCGGCGGCCATCATCCGGACGATCAGGACAAAAACTAGGAAGGGATCCGCAGATTTGAAGAAAGTGGTCAGTGGGTCAGTATTCAGTAGGTCAGTTACTGATCTGCTGACCTACTGAATACTGACCTACTGACCTACTGATCACCGCGACTTCTGTCGCGCGACCACTATTCTCTATCTGTGTAATCTGTGAAATCTGTGGATTCTTCCACTCTTTACGGTACGATTAGCCCGTGTCATTATTCACACCACAAATTGCAATTGATCTAGGTACGGTTAACGTCCTGGTCCACGTCCAGGGGCGCGGCGTCGTGCTTCAGGAGCCGTCGGTCGTCGCCATTCGTGAGGACGGCAACCGGACGATCATCGTCGAGGTCGGCCGCGCTGCCAAAGAGATGTACGGCCGCACACCGGGTGAGATCGAAGTCATGCGCCCCCTGCGCGACGGCGTCATCGCCGACTACTTCGTCACCCAGGGGATGCTGGAATACTTCATCACCAAGGTGGCCGGGCGCATCCCCTTGCGCAAGCCGTCGGTGATGATTAGCGTGCCCTATGGCGTCACCAGCGTGGAGCGGCGCGCCGTGCGCGAGGCCGCGCTGGCCGCCGGCGCTCGCGAGGTCAACCTGATTCCCGAACCGCTGGCCGCATCCATCGGCGCGGGTCTGCCCGTGGGCACGCCGACCGGCAACATGGTCGTTGACCTGGGGGGCGGTTCCACTGAGGCGGCCGTCGTGGCCATGAACGGCATCGTCGCTGCCGAATCGGTGCGCGTAGGTGGCGTCCACCTCGACGAAGCCATCATCAGCTACGTCCGCAAGAAGTATAACCTGGTCATCGGCGAGCCGACAGCCGAGGCGATCAAGATCAAGATCGGCGCGGCCATGGAGTTGGACGAACGACTGGAGATGCAGGTGCAGGGACGTGACCAGGTGGCCGGGCTGCCGCGCACCATCACCATGACCTCCAGCGAAGTGACCGAGGCCATCGTCGAGCAGCTTCAGGCGATCATCAATGTCACCCGTGCCGTGCTGGCCAAGACTCCCCCCGAACTGTCGTCAGACATCATCGACCGCGGCATGGCCCTGACCGGCGGCGGCGCGCTGCTGCGCGAGCTGGATACCCTGCTGACCAAGGAGACGGGCGTCCCCGCCTATGTGGCCGACAACCCCATCGCCTGCACCGCCCTCGGCGCGGGCAAGGCGCTGGCGGAGCTGCCGGTGCTGCAGCGTAGTATTCCGGATATGTAGGAGAGGGATGCGTGAATCCCTCTCAGTAATTACGCATGATTACTTCCGTCACCTTTCCCGCGCCCATTGGCCTTCGAATTCACTACCCGCCTGAACAATATTACGATGCCACTTTGGGCATTGCCTCAATCAATGCCCTCAACACCCGGTTCACCGATTCGGAGTCATAGAAAAACTCGGCTACATCCGGTTCCAGTCACGCTGCGCAGCGAACGCGTTGCGCAGCCGGCGTTGGTCGTCGGGGCCGAGGCTGTGGCGGTTGGCAATTTTTTAAGGGGAAGTTCAGAGCCGGCGCAGACAGGAGTATCTGCTCTACGTTGCTAAAACACTCTGCCTAAGGTAGCATCTCCATGCGCCCGGCGCGCTGAGGTTATGGTATGAAATCATCCCCATCAACGGCCACGGTTCTGATCTTGCTGATGCTGCTGATGATCGTGGCTGCCGGCTTTGTGTTTCTCTTTCAGGCCGAGTTGCGCTTTCGCGACCATCTGCGCATGCTGACGGCCGAAAACGAAACGTTGCAGGCCTCGCAGGCCAACCTGGAGTTGGAGATTTCCGGGGCGGTTGCCACGCGCGACGCATTGGCTGCCGACCTGGCTTCGGCCGAAGGCGATACCCGCCTGCTCGAAGGCCAGCTCGTGGAGAGCCAGCAAACCGTGGACGATCTGACCGCAACGGTGGCCACGCGCACGGCCGAGATGGACCAACTGACGGCCAATCTGGCGACGCTGGAAGGCGAGCAGCAAGCCCAGCCGCCCGTGGTTCGAATCGTCAGCCCGGCCGAAGACGCGTCGCTGCCCGTTTCGCAGCCGGTGGAGATCGTCCTCGTCGCCAGCGACCCCGCGGGCCTGTCGAGCCTCACCCTCGACGTGAACGGCCGTCGCTTCACCACCTACACCCTCGACGGCGAGCGACTCTATGCCCAGACGCTCGACTGGAACGCCCCGGCCACCGAGGGGGATGTGGTCTTCACCGTCAGCGCGGTCAACATCAACAACGTCCGCAGCGCCCCCCATTCCGTCACCGTCACGCTAGCCGACATCGAAACCCGCAATGCCGACATCCGCGCCGTGGTGGAAGCCAACGTCAGCGAGTTGCGCGGCCTGACTTTGCTGGAGCCGATTGAGCCGGTCATCCTCAGCCGCGAGGAGCTGCGGACGCGCGTCGAAAGCGATCTGGCCGCCGATGTAGCGCCGGAAGAGTCGCGGGCCGACGTGCTGGAGCTGAGCGCGTTCGATTTCCTGGGGCGTGATTATGACCTGCGCGCAGCCATGGAAGCGCTGCAAGGTGAGGGTATCCTTGGCTTCTATGACCCGGAAACGGCCGAGTTTGTGGTCGTCAACGATGGCGCGCTGCTCGATCCGGCGGCCCAGTGGACCCACGCCCATGAGTTCGTCCACGCCCTGCAGGACCAGCATTACGACCTGGACGCCCTCAACGATGAATCGCGCGATTCCGAGGCGCGGGCAGCCGTCCGCGCTCTGGCCGAGGGTGAGGCCGAACTGGTGCAATATCTCTACCTGTTCGAGGGCGGCTACTTCACCGACGCCGAAGCCGAGACCATCCTCAGCGACGCCGAACAGACCGACAGCAGCTTCCTGCGCGAATTCCCGCCCGTGCTGGTCAATGACCTGTCCTTTCCCTACACCGCGGGTGTGGATTTCGTCCTCGACCTCTATCGAGCGGGCGGATTTGCGGCCATCGATGCCGCCTGGGCCAACCCGCCCGTCTCCACCGAGCAGATCATCCATCCCGACCGCT
>DAOMSB010000060.1:0-17686 GCA_035446145.1 Promineifilum sp. (SeqCode)
CTCGTCACTAAAAAAGCCCCTCTCTTCGGCCTGACCGGAGAGAGGGGCTTCGCGATGACGGCGCAGTTACGCGCTGTCGTCGATCGATAGACGGGTGGGCGGGCTTACTGGGCCGCTGTCAGCGAAAGGGCGTAATAATCACGACCAAACGCGCCGATGCGGTAGTAATAGCCGTCGACCCAGCGCTGGGAGTACCACGGGCTGTCGCGCTGCAGCAGGATGACCTGCGGCACGGTCTCGTAATACAGCTCTTGCAGATCGAAGTAAATCTGCTCGCGCTCGGCCGGATCGGAGGCCTGCACGCCATTATTGACGAACTCACGGTACTGGTCCATTAGCTCGGCCGGGATATTCTGCTGCGAGCCAAAGATGCCGACGAGATACGGCTGCACCCAGTTGTGCGGGTCGTGGATGTCTTCCTGCCAACCATTGATGCTCACGGGCAGCATGGACACGCGCTGTGCGGCCAGCAGGGTCGGCCACGGCAGGCCCAACGTATCCACCTGATACAGGTCGTTGATGGCGCTCATCTCGGCCTGCAGAATCTCGCCGACGATCTGGCGGGTGGTGTTGCCGGTATTGAAGGCGATCTGGAAGCGGAAGCCGGTATCCGGCAACGCGCCACCCCATGCCTCGGCCAGATAGCCCGCACAAGCCTCGGGATCGTACTCATACATCGGGCCGTCGGGGTTATAGCCCAGCATGCCACTGATGATCGGGCCGTTATTGCGGGAACCCTGGCCCAACAACACTTCCTGATTGTAGGTCTCGTAATCGAAGCAGGTTGCCAGCGCCTTGCGGACGTTGACATCGCTGAAGAAGTCCAACGGGATGCCGCTGCCGTCCAGCTGGCCGCTGCCCACGTAGGGCGAGCCTTCGGCGATGGCGAACGTCGGGAAGATGTCGGTGCGGCTCACGCTGGGCCGATTGACCCACTTGCGCAGAAAGCCGTCGGGGTTCGCTTCGTTCGGCACACACTCGCCGGTCTGCGAATCGCAGATCTCGCCCACGAAGGAATCAACCTGGACCTCATGCTCCGGGTTCACCACCACCCATTCGGCGTCGCCGGCCTGCAGCGCGGCGATGCGAGTGCCCCACTCATCGACGACGGAGTAGACGACCGTCTTGATGGTTGCCGGGCCGTAGGGGCCACCTTCCCAACGCGGGGTTTCCGCGGTGCGCCAGTAGCCTTCATAGGCCGTCAGGACCAGTTCTTCGCCAGGGGTCCAATGGTCAAACATATACGGGCCGGTGCCGTTGATGATATTGGTCAGTTCGGAGTTTTCCGCGCCGGGAGCGTACCAGTTCTGCCAGGTGGCGCAGTCGCCGTCCCAGGCCCCCTGCTCAATGGCCCATTCCTGATCCAGAATCGCGCCCCAGGTTTGGGAGATGGTGGCCAGGAACGGCCCCCATGACTGAGCCAGGTTGAAGGTCACGGTGCCGGCGTCGTCGTCGGCGACGACCGCCGCCTTAACCAACTCACAGGTAGCCAGCAGTTCTTCCGGCGTGGCGTTGGTCTTCAGTCCTTCGGGATCGCTGGCAAAGACACCATTCTGGATACCCTCGGTGACATCGCCGGAAGTATAACCCAGGATCGGCCCTATCAGCAGCCACTGCGGGCTGTCGGGGTCGCTTTGCAGCAGGCCGCGCTGGAAGGTGTAGGCCACATCGTGGGGCTCAAGAGTGCCGCCATTATGGAAGGTAACGCCCTCGCGGACGTTAAAGGTATAGGTCTTGCCGTCCGCGGAGATACCGCCGTTCTCCAGCGAAGGAACCTCGACGGCCAGCGCCGGGACCATGTCGGTCGAGCTGGTGTGGTCATAGATGACCAGCGGCTCCATCACGTTCTGGATCACGTTGCCGCCGGAGGTTTCATAATCCAGCGCAGGGTCGAGCGTCTCCGGCTCGCCGAACGACTGTTCGCGCCAGACGGTGAGATCGCTGGGGACGTTGGGGCCTGTCTGCACCGGGGCAGGCGTGGCGACCACCTGCTGAACCTCGGTCACGATGCGCGTGACCACGACAGATTGTCCTTCTTCGACAACCGTCTCGGTGACCACGCGGGTTACTTCTACGGTCTGGCTCTGTGGCTGGCAGGCAACCAGCGCCAGGGCAACCACTAATAACAAGGCCATTATCAGGCCAACCTTCTTTTGTGACATTTTCAAACTCCTCTCGGATAATGTTGGATTCCGTGCTAAACGTTCGGCGGTATTCGGTGCTGCTTGTGGTAAAGTAGTGGAAATTAACGAAAATACGTCATCTCCAGACATGCTGGCCGCCCCGCGCGAGCCATATCACAAACCACTTTGTGGTCCGGCGACGTTGGGGGAGGTAGAGCACAGCACGGCTCAATGACGAACGTGTGGAAACGATCTATCGGGCAGTATACAATAGTGTTAATTAGGTGTCAATATGGTGACAATACGGGTTCTTTCAGAATAGTCACCATGAGCACCATCAGGGGAAGCAAAATGAAAAAAATTCTTGTTATCTACGCTGGGGAAGGCGGTGAAATATCTGACCATTTGTTCATGGGCCATGAACTGACGCTTCAGCGGGCCGGTTGCGGCGGCGATCCCGAAAGAGCACGGGCGCTCATCCAGGAAAATGACGGCAAGGTCGACGCCATCGCCCTGGAAGGCCTGCCGATGTCGCTGGAACTGGGCGCGGCCCGGCGGCCGCACGAGACCGGCGCGACGCTGGCCCCGGTGGCCCAACAAACCCTCGTCGTCGACGGCTCCGGCATCCGCGCCGGGCTGGAGCGCTGGGGCGTCATCCTGGCCGACCGTGCCCAGCCGGGCATCTTTGCCCAGAAGCGCGTCCTCATGGTTCCGGGGCTTAACCACAACGGGCTGGCCCAGGCGCTGGGGCGGCGCGCGGCCGATCTGCGCTACGCCGATCCCATTGTTTATTTCAGCCTGCCTGCCTTGCCCCTTGTCGGCAGTCGCGGCACGCTGGAACAGGCCGCCGGGCCGACGCTCGACCAGCTCAAGGACGCCGCCTTCGACAGCCTCTACCCCCTGCCGGGCGGCCCGGCCGAGCCGCGCGACGCGGCCGCGTTCGAATGGGCCGACATTCTGGCCGGCGACATCGGCGCGATCCGGCGCTATGCTCCGGCCGAGCTGAAGCGCAAGACGGTGGTCGTCAACTGGGCCACCGAGGAAGACCTGGCCGACCTGCGCGAGCGCGGTGTGAATATCGCCGTCACGATGATGCCCGCCCTCGACGGCAAGGGAGAACTCGGCCGCTGGTCGGCGGCGGTCATCGAGGCGATCATGGTGGCGCTTCGCCCCGACCCCAACGCGCCGCTCAGCGAGGACACTTACCTCGACCTGATGGCCAGCCTCGACTGGACGCCCGCCATCCGCTACCTGCAACCGGGCGAGGCGGGCATCAATCGCTTCGCCTTCGTCATCCACCCGCTAAGCATCAAGTTCATCCACAACGACCCGCGCTTCCGCTGGACGAAGGTGCTGCCCGACGATCTGGTCGAGTCCTTCTCGGCGCGCATGCCGCCCATGTACATCTCGCGCATCACCGGCGGCGTCTCGCCCACGACCGGCCAGCGCATCGAGGGTCATCTCATTACCCTGGGGGCCACGCCGCGCCAGATGATGTCCCGCGGCGAGCGTTTCACCTACGACAAGCTCAACCAGGCGGCGCGCATCGCCGAGCGCAAGGGGGCGCGCATCATGGGCCTCGGCGCGTTCACCAGTGTCGTCGGCGATGCCGGCATCACCGTGGCCCATGAGACCGACATCGCCATCACCAGCGGCAACAGCCTGACCGTAGCCGCCACGCTGGAAGCGGCCAAGCAGGCGGTGATCAAGATGGGCGCGGCCGACCTGACCAAGGGCAAGGTGATGATCATCGGCGCGACCGGCTCCATCGGCGCGGTTTGCGCCCGGCTGCTGGCCCAGGCCATTTATGACGTGGTGCTGGTGTCGATCGAGCCGGAGCGGCTGATCGAGCTAAAGCGCACCATCCACGAGGAGACGCCGGGCGCGCATGTGGCTATCGCCACCCGCGCCGACGAGTACCTGGGCGAATGCGACCTGATCGTGACCGCCACCTCGGCCTTCGGCCAGCGCATCGTCGACATCACCAAATGCAAGCCCGGCACGGTCATCTGTGACGTGGCCCGCCCGCCCGACATCAGCAAGGAAGAGGCAGCTCTGCGCCCCGACGTGCTGGTCATCGAGAGCGGCGAGGTGCTCATCCCCGGCGACATCGACTTCGGCTACGACATTGGCCTGCCGCCCAGGACCGCCTACGCCTGCCTGGCCGAGACGGCCCTGCTGGCGATGGAAGGGCGCTTCGAGGATTACACCCTCGGCCGCAACATCACCATGGAGCGCGTCAAGGAGATCTATCGCCTGTTCAAGAAACACGAGTTCCAGATCGCCGGGCTGCGTTCCCACGACGAGTATGTGACCGACGGGATGGTGGCCGAGAAACGCAAGCTGGCCGACCAACTGCGGGCCGATCGGGAGATGTTTGCCCGTGTGCAGAGCGAATCGGCGGCCAAGCTGGCGACGATTCCCGTCTCGTCCAAGGGCGTGAAGGCCAAACGAGGCGGCGTGTGGCGGCCGGTGGCGGCTCTCGGCGCGGCGGCGGCCGCCGCCGGGGCGGGCGTGCTGCTCTTCCGCCGCCGGAAGTAAGGACTACCTCACATATATCATCATGCACCCCCGCCAAATTCTCGACCGCTACGGCATCGCGCCCAAGCAAAGCCTCGGCCAGAACTTCCTGTTCGACGAAGGGCTGCTGGCGCGCATCGTCGAGGCGGCCGAGTTGTCGCCCGCTGATGCCGCGCTGGAGGTCGGGCCGGGGCTGGGCGCGCTGACCCGCCAACTGGCGCGGGCCGCCGGGCGCGTCGTGGCCGTGGAGCTGGACGACCGCCTGCTGCCCATCTTGCGCTACGAGCTGGAGCCGTTCGCCAATGTCGAGATCGTCCATGACGACATTCTGACCTTCGACGTCGGCGCCCACTTCGACGGCCCGTTCGTCGTCGTCGCCAACGTGCCCTACTACATCACCGGGGCCATCCTGCGCCGCCTGCTGGAGGGGCGGCCGCGGCCGAAGCGCATGGTCATGACCGTACAGCGCGAGGTGGCCGACCGCCTGACAGCCAAACCGCCGCGCATGAGCCTTCTGGCCGTCAGCGTGCAATACTATGGAAGCGTGCGCCTCGTCGGCGCGGTGAAGGCGGGGGCGTTCTGGCCGCGGCCGGAGGTGGATTCGGCGGTGATCTGTATTGACGTTGAACGAAGAGAATCCACAGATGGCACAGATTTCACAGATGAGGACTCTCTCCAATCTGTGTTATCTGTGAAATCTGTGGATTCCTCTTCCGCTTCCGATGAATCCTTCTTTCGCGTCGTGCGGGCCGGGTTCGGCGAGAAGCGGAAGCAGTTGAAGAATAATCTGCGACGGTTGGGGTTGAGTGATGAGGCGATCTCGGTCGCGCTGGAATCGGCGGGGATCGATGGAAGGCGGCGGGCGGAGACGCTGGGGGTGGGGGAGTGGGAGCAATTGGTTGCATCACTGCCCCACATACCGGATTGACAGCTGGTATAACCAGAGTTATACTCCTGACATGAAGACTGCCATTTCCATACCAAACCCCATTTTTGAAGAGGCTGAAGGATTAGCCAAGCGACTGGGCATGTCGCGCAGTGAATTATATGCTACGGCCGTTGCCCAATTCGTAGAGGCGCATCGAGAGGAGGCGATCATCGCCGCGCTCAATGAGGTCTATGCTGAAAACGATTCGGCAGTTGATCCGGTTCTGAACCAACTCCAATGGCTGGCTCTACCCTATGAGGAATGGTGATGTGGCGCGGCGAGATATGGTGGGCATCGCTGCCCGATCCGGTGGGATCGATGCCCGGCTACAGACGGCCGGTATTGATCATCCAGTCCGACACCTTCAGCGCCAGCGCTATCAAGACAGTCGCGATATTGTCCATCACTTCCAACCTTCATCTGTCCAATTCGCCCGGCAACTTGCTCATCACATCGAGGCAAAGCGGTTTGCCTCGCGACTCGGTCGTCAACGTGTCACAAATCCTCACCATTGATAAATCAGCATTAACTGAAAGAGTGGGAATGTTGCCGCCGCGACAGATGGAACGGATCGATGACGGGATGCGGCTGGTGTTGGGGCTGTAGACGGCATTGATTCAGCAACAACCTGAAAGCTGCAAGCGCCTTACGGCAAGAGTATAATGGAGAGAATATCCGGCACATTCCAGCCCGAAGTCGATAAGGGCGCAATCATTCGGCATGTTCTGGCTTACTATCCGGCCACGCAAGGCATTTACCTCTTCGGTTTTCACGGCATGACCGACGAGCATCCCCACAGTGACATCGATATCGCCCTGCTTCTGTTGCCGGGTGAGGCCGAACAGGCCGGGCGGCTGGCCCTGAGCGATCTGCATCTCCAACTGGAGATGGCCCTCGGCCGCGACGTAGACCTGTTGAACGCGCGTCTGGCCTCCACCGTTTTTCAAAAGGCGATTATTTTCGGTGAATTGGTCTACTGTGCCGATCGCTATGCCGTGGATGAGTTCGAGATGCTGACCCTGTCCTGTTACCAGAAACTGAACGAGGAACGGGCGGAGATCCTGGCCGAATTCCGCCGGACAGGGCGAGCGTATGCGGTATGAATGATATCGCCCTTAACAAGATTCAAAGTATCCAGCGCTGCGTTCGGCGAGCGCGTGAAGAATACGACGCCTCGGATGCCTTCGAGGCTGACCACACCCGACAGGACGCGGCCGTGCTCAACGTCCTGCTGGCCTGCGAGCAAGCCATCGCCCTGGCCAATCACGTCATCAAGACCCGGCAACTGGGCATCCCCACGTCCAGCGGCGAGAGTTTCGACCTGTTGGCGACGGCCGGGATCATCGACCCTGACTTGAGCGCGCGACTGCAAAAAATGGTCGGCTTTCGTAATGCGGTTGTCCATCACTATCAACGGATGGATTTGGAAATAGTTCGTTCGGCAATTACGGCGGGGCTGGATGGTTTGGTGGAGTTTGGGGACAGGATCGTGGAGTATTTGGACGCATAGCATCAGGCTAACGTCAAATCAGTCATTGGAAAATCATCCCCGACGCACAACAACGGCATCTCGGCCGCCTTGGCAGCAGCATAGGCCAGGCAGTCCCCAAAATTGAGCGCGGCCGGATGGCGGCCTTTGCCATATTTTAGCCAGGCCGTCACGGCAATCCCGTAATGTCCCTCTGTAAACGGGATCACGATCACCCCATTTTCCTCGATAAAACGAGCCAGGCTCCCCCTTGCGTCCGTCTTCAATCTCGCTGACAGGACAATTGCTGTCTCCACGAGCGTGGCGGCGCTGATGGCAAGCACTTCGGCATCAACGAGCTTATGTTGAAGGCTTTCATACCCCGGCTCCTTAAAGAATAGCGCGACGATTGCCGAGGAATCCAGAATCATACGCCCAGCTCCCCGTAGCCGAGGATGGCCTCTTCCTCTTCTTTCGTGATCGGCTTGCCGAGCAATTCCGGCGGCACCTGGGGCCATATTTCGTTTTCGAGGAAGGCATGCAGCCGCGCTTCGCTGCGTGGAGCAACGGACTGGAGCTGCAACCGGCGGCGCCGTTCGTCGAGCGCCTTGCGTATTGCTTCCGTCTTGGATTCGCCCGTCATGCCCACAATATCGTCCAGCAATCTTTCCACTTCAGGGTTTTTGATATTCAAGGACATCTTCAACACCTCTATTGCAGTAGATTACCCGACATTCTACCATTCATCAATAATTCCTCATTTCTTTACCAGTTCTCACCCCACATTCCGCCACCCCACCGCCGCCGCCCACGGGTCATAGACCTGTCGGCCGTCGCCGGTCGTCGGTCGTCGGTCATCCGTCGTCCTCCCCACCATCTCATACACCGCCGCCGCCACCCACTCATCCTCGCTCGCGCCCACCGGCGGCCGCCACTCGGCCATGTGTTGGGCCAGGAAGTTGGTGCCGGTGTCGCCCGCGACGAACGCCGGCGTGGCCAGAATGTCGCGCAGATAGCCGATGTTGGTCGTCACCCCCAGCACCACCGTCTCGCGCAGGGCGCGCTCCATCTTGCGGATGGCCTCGGCGCGATCCTGCCCCCAGGTGATGATCTTGGCCAGCATCGGATCGTAGTAGGGGGACACGACCGCGCCGCTCTCGATGCCGTCATCGACGCGCACGCCGGGGCCGGACGGCCGCGCGTAGTGGGCGATCGTGCCGATCGACGGCAGGAAGCCGTTGGCCGGGTCCTCGGCGTAGACGCGGCACTCGATAGCATGGCCGCGCCGCCGGATGTCGGCCTGGGCGAACGGCAGCGGTTCGCCGGCGGCGATGCGCAACTGCCACGTGACCAGATCGACGCCGCTCACGCTCTCCGTCACCGGGTGCTCCACCTGCAAGCGGGTGTTCATCTCCAGAAAGTAGAAGCCGCCCGCGTCGTCGACGATGAACTCCACCGTCCCGGCGCTCACGTAGCCCGCCGCCCGCGCCAGCCGCACCGCCGCGGATGTGATGGCTTCGCGCAGCGCCTCGTTCTCGCCCACCAGCGGCGACGGGCTTTCCTCGATGATCTTCTGGTGGCGGCGCTGGATGGAGCACTCGCGCTCGTAGAGATGCAGCAGGTTGCCGTGTGGGGCGTCACGCCCCTTGTCGCCCAGCACCTGCACCTCGACGTGGTGGATTTTGGTGAAGTATTTCTCCAGCAGCAGGTGGGGGTCGCCGAAGGCCGATTGCGCCTCTTGCCGGGCGGCCAGCAGCCCGTCGCGCAGTTCGGCCGCCTCGTGGATCACGCGCATCCCCTTGCCGCCGCCGCCCGCGCTGGCCTTGATCAGCACCGGGTAGCCGATGGCCGCGGCCGCTTCGGCCAACTCGTCGTCGCTCTTGCCGGCCCCATCGACGCCGGGGACTACCGGCACATGATGGGCCTCGGCCAACGAGCGAGCGGCGGCCTTGCTGCCCAGGGCGCGCATGGCCTCCGGCGACGGCCCGACGAACACCACGCCGCGCCGGGCGCAAGCCTCGGCAAACTCCGCGTTCTCGCTCAGGAAGCCGTAGCCGGGGTGGATGGCCTCGGCTCCGCAGGCGGCGGCGATGGTCAGGATTTTTTCCTGATCGAGGTAGGTCTCGGCCGCGCTGTTGCCGTGGAGCGGCCAGGCCTCGTCGGCCGCGCGCGCCCACGGCGCGCCCGCGTCGGCGTCGGAATAGACGGCCACGGCGGCGATGCCCAGCTCGTGACAGGCGCGAATCACCCGCAGGGCGATCTCGCCCCGGTTGGCGATGAGGAGTTTGCGAAACGGTGGGTTATGCATGAGCGTGATTATCGGGTGGCCGGGGGGAAGTGGCAAATACGGATTGTCAGTGGGTCAGTGGGTCAGTGGTCGCGGTCGTCAGCAACGTCTCTCGCACTCTCTCTACCGCCGCCCCGTCCAGCCCCGCCTGCTGCAAATATCGCTCCACCGAGCCATAGCGCCGCCGCAGATGGGCCAGCGCCCCGGTCAGCGTCCGCGCCTCGGCCAGCAGAAACGGCCGCAGCCTCGCCTCGTCGAAGCCCAGCCGGTAGAGCGGCTCCATCTCCGACCGCATCCGCCCCGACAGCAGATCGAAGGCGCGATTGCTCAATGTGTAGTCGGCGATGACCGTCTCTTCGGGCACGCCCAGCGTCAGCAGCAGCAGCGCCACGGCCAGGCCGGTGCGGTCCTTGCCCGCCGTGCAGTGGATGACCAGCGGCAGGTTGGCCGGATCGGCCGCGGCGCGGATGATACCGGCGAAGAGGGGGCCGTTCTGGTCGAGCATGACGGTGTAGGCGTCCTGCAGCAGCTCCTGGATGCGGTGGCGCTTGCGGAAGAGGGCGATGACGCGGCGCACCGGCCCGACCTCGGTGGCGACGGCCGTATGGCGGGCGACTGCGCCCGGCGGCAACCGGTCGGGGCGCGCGATCATTTCTTCCCACGAGCGCAGGTCGCACGACAGCCGCAGGCCGAGGCGGCCCAGGCAGGCGACGTCCTCATCGGTCAGCCCGGCCAGCGACCCGGCGCGAAAGACCCGCCCCCAGCGCACGACGCGGCCGCCGGTCGTGTGATAGCCGCCCGCGTCGCGGAAGTTGACGCCGCCGGCCAGGGGCAGTTCGCGCTCGGCGATGAGATGGCGGCGGCCGTCGAGATCGACCAGAAAGTAAGGACGGCATGTGTCGGGCACACGCGGCGTGTCCTGAGGGCAGACGACCGACCGCGCCGAACTCGCCACCTGAAATGTGTAAGTCGCAATGGGCGTGGCGGACGGGTCGGGGCCATCGATCATCTGAACCGATACGCGCTCAGCCGGTTCGCGCCAATGGATGGCATGGTCGCCATTGGGCAGGCGCTCCACCCAGGCCGGTTCGATTGGCTGAATGATCAGGTCGGCGGGTTGAACGGCAGGTTCCATGAGATTACGAGCGAGTCGCGCGGCGAGATTTGTTGCGCCGGATTGGACGTGTTAGGCTTGATGGCTGATTCATTGAGTTTAATCGAGCAACCCTAAAATGTCACCTTGCCCGGCGGGGGAGCCGGAACCTTCCCCATCTGTTACTCATCCTTCGCCAGGCGTCATCGGCATCGTCGGCGGCGTCGGCCCTTACGCCGGACTGGATCTGCAGCGCAAGATTCTGGAGCAGACTGTGGCTACGCGCGATCAGGATCACTTGCCGGTGATCGCCGTCTCCTGGCCGGGGCCGATCCATGACCGGACGGAATACCTGCTCGGCCGCGTGGCCGAGAACCCGGCCGAAGCGATGCTGGCGCAACTCCGGCTGCTGGCCCGCGCCGGGGCGACCGTGGCCGGTATCCCTTGCAACACGGCCCACGCTCCGGCCATCTTCGACGTCATTCGCGCCGGGGTGGCGGAGTTTGCGCCGTCGCTGCGCTTGCTGCACATGATCGACGAGACGGCCGCGCATCTGAAAGCTCGCCACACGGCGCTGAAGACCGTCGGCGTGCTGTCCACGACCGGCACGTGGCGGACGAGGCTCTACCCGGCAGCGCTGGAGCCGCTGGGCTATCGCGTGGTCGTTCCCGACGAGGCGATGCAGGAAGCGCTCGTCCATCCGTCGATCTACGACCCTGACTACGGCATCAAAGCCACCGGCGTGGTGACGGGGCAAGCGCGGGCCGAGCTGGGCATGGCCATCGTGACGCTGCGCAATCAGGGGGCCGAGGCGGTCATCCTGGGCTGCACGGAGCTGCCGCCGGCGTTCCCGGAGCGGGAATATGGCGGGATTTCATTGATCGACCCCACGCTGGCGCTGGCGCGGGCGCTCATTCGGGCGGCCGACCCGCAACGACTGAAACCCTGGTGATTATGAATATCCGCATGAAGAAACTGCTCATCCTGCTGGCCGCTCTCCTGCATCTCTGGCTCGCGGCGTGCGGCCGTCGGGAAGCGCCCGCCTTGCCCGCCGATCCGTCGCCTGTTGTGCCGGCCACGACCGCACCAACCCTGCCACCGGCCACGTCGGCCGCCATTGCGACAACGCCGCCACCCATCACGCCAACAACCTCTGCCGTCGCGCTGCCGGCCAACTCGTTGATGACCGGCCCGCTGGTTGGGTTCTATATCGAGGATACCTACGAGGACCTCTATCTGTCGATCTACGACGCCGGAACGGGCGCGTTTCGCGTGATCCAGAGCGCTACGCCCATCTACATCGACGAGGCGCAATGGTTCGACGGGGGGTGCCGGCTGTTCGTCCACGGGCAAGTGACGGATTTGCATGGCGCGGTTGAGTGGAGCTTGCCGCCGGAAGTGGCCGCGCGCATCAACTACGTCAACATCGCACGCCTCTCTCCAGCTCGGAACTATGTTGCCCATGCCGTTGCCGGTGAGCGGGGCGACGCGGCCGATATCGAGATCATCGCCCTTTCCCCGCCTTACGATGCAGTTCGGCTGGCGACCGGCGACGGGGTGCGGGCCTTCGTCTGGTCGGCCGACGGGACGCAGCTCTACCACACGGGCTACGACGAGAGCGGGGTTTTGCAGGTCTATCGTGCCTCGGCCGACGGAGCGATGCGCGAGCAGCTGACCGCGCATGGGGCCGATTCGGGGGGCGTCGGCGCCATCACCGGGTTAGCTCTCTCGCCCGACGAGCGCTATCTGGCCTACAGCGTGCAGAACCTGCTCTCGCCCAGCCATCCCTACACCTACCAACCAGCCGACGAGGGATGGGTGGGGATCATCGACCTCGTCGCGGGCACGAGCGCGGCCGTCCGGCCCACGAAGTTCGGCAGCGCCGAGGCGGGGCGCGGCCTGGTGTGGGACGCCGCGGGAGAGAATTTGCTCATCATCGGCGACAGTCTGCCCATCGCCGCCGACGACCCCGACGCCGGGCGGCGGCTGCTGTGGGTCACACCCGACGGCGAGGTCACCCGCGCGCTGGCGACGGCCGACGGCCCCGAAGGCGCGGGCGGCCACATGGGCTGGGTCGCGCCGCTCGGCGACATCAATACCCTGCTGGTGAGCGTGCTGAACGACTTCTACCTCTATGAGGATGGCGCGTTCCGGCGGCTGGACGCGGCCGAAGCGCCGCCGCTGGGGCTGGAGTTGGGGCGGCGGCCGTTCGCCGTGCTGCCCGCGCCGATTGGGTTTCCGGGGGAAGCGGCGTGTGGGGATTAGGCTAGTCGACAAATCGAAGAGAGCGAGACCGTAGCACCCTGTCAGGCTCACGTGTAACCAACCTGATATGCACAATCTCGTCCAAAGAATATCGGACATCGATTCGTTGCGTGAGGGTTGATATGTCCGAATCGTGATCGACCACTACCCCGCCGTGCATGGCGATATATTGCCCTTCATACTTCGAAAGGAGCTCCTCGCGCTGGCGCGCATAAACCGCTTGCTCGCGCTCCATCTGTTCCCGCTGGGCATGCTCATGAACGGAGGGAAAGGCACCAACCACCACGTCAACCAGCACATCCGCTATGGGACGACTGACCCGCTGCACAGCTATTTCCACTTGCTTATAGAGTGAGTCCGGTAGCGTCAATGTAACCTGTGTACCCATACCCTCTATTTTATCACACTCCCCTGCCTCATCATTATTCAATCTCCCCTACGGCAGGGTTTTTCAATAGTCCGTTCCAATTGTGCAAAGCGGCCTTATATGGCATGACACAGGCATGTAACATATTGAATATTTACAAATTAATCACGTATACGCCCCGGCGGATTGAAATCCGCTGCTGATAGACAAAACCGGTTGAAACCGGTTGCCGGCAGAGGCGGCAACCGACTTCAGTCGGTTTGGCATAACAGCCGCGGGATTCATCCCGCGTTTGATTGATACGTGATTATTTTGTTAACATGCAACATGTAACCCCGGTTTCTTAACCGGGTGAATACCCTTGCTGCGGCGCCGGATAAGAATCCGGCGTTACATCGGCCGACTACTGAAAAACCGTGCCCCTACGGCGTCGGCGATAATTCCGGTGTCGGCGATGGCTCCACTGTCGGCGCTTCCGGCGTCACCGGCAGGGTTGGCGTGGGTGTCGGGGTGGCCGTTCCGGTGGTCGTCGCCGTGGGGGTGGGGGTGATGGTCGGGGTGGCCGTGCCGGTGGGCGTGGCGGTCGGGGTTGCGGTCGGCGTCGTCGTGGGGGTGGGCGTCGGCTGCCGCAGATTGAACACCGTCCGGCCTTCCTTCAGCACGGGGTCATAATCGGGCGTGAACGGGTTGTCGGGGCCGAAGACGATGACCCGAATCGTTATCGGGCCGCTGTAATCCACCTGCGAGGCATTCCACACGGCCAGCAGACCATTCTCCAGCGCTTCCGGCCGCCGCTCCTGCACCATTCCCCAGCCGCCGGGGTTCTCGCCGAGGCCGTATTCCACCTGATAGCCCTGATAGTTCGGGCCTAATGCCGTGCCCCATATCTCGATGGCGGCGCGGTCGAGGGCGTCGTTCTCGCTGCGCGGCCGAATGATCTCGGCCCGCGGCCGGGGCGTGTTGCCGTCGCAGGCCTGCGTCGGCGGGGAGATGGCCGCCGATGTCGAACCCTGCGCCGCGGCCCACTGCTGCCCGGCGGGGGTCGTCTGCATCCAGGCCGTCGCCAGGGCGCGCTCGCGCTCCAGCACGTCGGGGCGGCCGTTGACCGGCACGCCGCCGCCGAATGTCGCCTCATACACGGCGTCGCTGCACGACGGGTTGGCCTGCAGGCCGGTCCACAGGTCGATGGGCATGCGCGTGATGCCGGTGGACGGGTCTTGCGGCGGCTGGTCGCCGGCGAATATCTCGGTCATGCGCGCGGCGCAGGTCGAGGTGGCATCGACGGCGATGCCCGTGTCGGCGCAGATCTCGCGGTCGATGATGCCCGGCGGCCGAACAAAGGCGAGCGCCTCGCGGCCGCCGAGATACGACGTCATGAACCGGTTCCAGATGGGCGAAGCCAGCAGGTAGCCCGACTGCCCCGCGCCGATGGGCCGGTTGTCGGTGTTGCCCACCCAGACCGAGACCAGCACTTGCGGCGCGTAGCCGATGGTCCAGCCGTCGCGCACGTCGTTGGCCGTGGTGCCGCTGGTGCCCGTCTTGGCCGCTATCTGATAGCCGGGGATGACCAGGTTATTGTTTTGGCCGAACTCTTCCAGGCGGGCGTTGTTGTCGCTGAGGATGCCGGTCAGCAGGTAGGCGTGTTCCGGGCGCACGACCTGCGGCGCAACGGAGGCCGGCGACGAGTTGTCGTAGAGCACGTTGCCGTTGCGGTCCTCGATGCGGCTGATGGCGTAGGGGGCGATGAAGCGGCCGCCGTTGGCCAGCGCGCCGAATGCCCCGGCCATCTGCAGCGGCGAGACTTCGCCCGCGCCGAGGGACAGCGCCAGGCCATGCTCGCGCGGCTGCCCCGTTTCCGCGCAGCCGGAGTCCTGCAAATCGGTCAGGCCAACCTTTTGCATGTTGTTGATGAAATCGCAGACGCCCACGAACTCCAGCGCCTTGACCGCCGGGATGTTGTAGGAGTTGCCCAGCGCCGGGCGCACGCGCACCGGGCCGTGGAACTGGTCGTCGTAGTTCTTGGGGATATAGGGCGGATTCGCGCCGTCGGGGAACTCCGTTTGCAGGTCCCACAGCAGCGTGGCCGGCGTCCAGCCGCGCTCGAAGGCGGACAGGTAGACCAGGGGCTTGATCGACGAACCGGCCTGTCGCGGGGCCAGGGCCATGTTGACCTGGCCGCTGATGGCCTCGTTGTTGAAGTCGGCGCTGCCGACCATGGCCATGATCTCGCCCGTCTGCGGCTGGAGGGCCACCAGTGCGGCGTTGTTGGCTCCGCCGGCGGCCAGCGCGTCGCGGTTGGCGGCGACGGCTTCCTCGGCCAGGCGCTGGGCGTCGGGGTCGAGCGTGGTGCGGATGCTGAGGCCGCCGCGATAGATCGACTGCGCGCCGAGCAGCTCCTCGGCTTGTTGCAGCACGGTGAAGGTGAAGTGGGGGTGGAGAATGGTCACCTGCGGCGGCCGCATCTCATAGATGCGCACGGCCATCTCGTCCAGCGCCGCCTGCGCGTCGGCCAGGGTGATGTGGTCATTGGCGACCATCAGGCTGAGCACCTCGCGCTGGCGGCCGAGCGCCTTGTCGGGGGCGACATAGGGGTCCCACAGCGCGGGGGCCTGGGGCAGACCGGCCAGCAGCGACGCCTCGGCCAGCGTCAGGTCGGCGGCCGATTTGCCGAAATAGGTGTTGGCCGCCGCCTCGATGCCGTAGGCCAGATTGCCGTAGTAGATCTCGTTCAGGTACAGCTCAAGGATTTCCTCTTTGCTATAGGTACGGGAGATCTCGGCGGCGAGGATGATCTCGCGCACCTTGCGGCGGTAGCTGCGCTCGACGCGCTCCTCCTCGCTCAGCAGCGTGGCGCGCACGAGCTGCTGGGTGATGGTGCTCGTCCCGGCGACGGCTTCCTGCTCGCGGGCGGCCATGCCCACGGCGCGCACGAGGGCGACGAGGTCGAAGCCGGGGTTCTCGTAGAAGCGCTTGTCTTCGGTGTCGATGGTGGCCTGCACCAGCCAGGGGGAGATGCGATCCAGCGGCACGTAGGTGCGGTTGCCCTCGTTGGGGTCGGCCAGGGCGTAGAGCAATTGGCCGTTGCGGTCGTAGACGCGGGCGGTCTCGAAACTGCTGGCCCGGTTGCGCAGCTCCGTCGGCCGCGGCAGGTCGATGGCCACCAAACTATAGCCGATGGCCGCGGCCGAGGCGGCCAGCAGCGCGCCGACGAACAGCACCAGCAGCATGACCAGCAGCCCGCGCAGGACGCGCCCGGCGGTCATCGGGCGTTTGGCCCGGCTCGTCACGGGTGGGGGCGGCGCGGCGGGCGGGCGGGCTGCGGGCGGCCGTTGCGCGGGGCGACGTTCGCCGGCGGGCGGAGGAGTCGCGGCCCGGCGTGGCTGGGATGTCGGCATCGGTCGCCCGGCCGGGGGCGTAGCCTGCCCGGCCGGTGGCCGTTGCCCGGCGGGCGGCCGTTGATGAATTTGCGTCGTCTGCTCGCCTGTGGCGGGGGGCGTTCCCGGCTTGGCCTCCGGCGGCCGCGTCTGTGTGGCGCCGGGGAAGGCGACGCGCGGCTGCACCCGGGTGGCGTCGGGGTCGTCGACGGTGGGCGTCGTCGCGGGCGCGTCGAACGATGGCCGGGTCAGGGGCTGTTCGGTGCGACCCGGGGTGGTGGGGGTTGGTGTGGAATCGGTCGGGCCGGGGGGCAGTATGGTGACGGTCGGCGTGGGCTGATCGTCATCGGCGGCCGGGGCGGCCGCTCCGGCCGGTGGCTGCGAGGGCCGCGTCGATGAGCCGGACGGGACCAGCGGCGGCAATTCCACCGTCTTGATCTCCGGCGGCAGGACGTGGGTTTTCTGGCCCTGCTCTTCCGCCTCCTCGGCCATCAGGTCAAGCAGGGAGATGGTGTCCGGCCCCACGGGCGGTGTTTCGGGCTTGCTGTATGGCTTCAGGGGCGTGGAGCGCCGCTCTTCGCTCGGCGCTGAGCGCCGCTCTTCGCTCGGCGCTGAGCGGCGTTCTTCGCTCGACGGTTTCTCGTCGGGTTCGTGGTCTTTTTTGTCTTGCATACTGCCTACCTGACGCCGGAGAGAGCCTGGGGGTTCCTCTTTTGTTTAGAAACTTTAGAAACCGAGTTTCTCGGAAGAAACTCGGTTTCTAGAAACCCGGTTTCTAGCCGCGGCTCTTGACCAGCATCACCCAATTGCCGCGCTGGACGGCCGCGCCGTCCTGATTGACGACGGCGTATTTCATCGTCACATTGCCGCCCCTGAGCCGGGGCAGTGCCTTCGTCTCGACGATGTCGATCTCCACGTGGACGGTGTCGCCGATGAAGACCGGCAGGCTGAACTTGCAGTCCAGCTCGCGGAAGGCCAGCACCGTGCCCTCGATGACGCCCGATTGCACGGCCAGCCCGGTGGCGATGGACTGCACCAGCAGCCCGTGGGCCACGCGCTTGCCGAAGGTGTCGGCCGCGGCATGGACGGCGTTGGTGTGGATCTGGTTGAAGTCGCCCGACAGCCCGGCGAAGGCCACGATGTCGGCTTCGGTGATCGTTCGCCCGGCCGTGCGCGTCCGCGTACCGACGGTGAACTCTTCAAAATACAGGCCTTTGGGTTGGTAGACAAGTTCGGTCATGGATTCCTCATTGAGTCGGTG